>NZ_BSRG01000014.1 GCF_040363165.1 Thermus sp. LT1-2-5
CAAGGTAGCGAGGAGGCTCGTAAATAGGTACGGAGTTATCGTTCATGAAGATTTGAACATCCAAGGCTTGTCCCGCTCCCCTATTGCCAAGGGAGTCTTGGATGCGGGCTGGGCCCAGTTTCTCCAAATCCTCGCCTACAAAGCGGTGGAGGCTGGTAGGCGGGTCATCGGGGTAGACCCCAAACACACGAGCCAGGATTGTCCGGCGTGCGGCCACAGGGAGAAGAGACCTCTCTGGGTCAGGGAGTACACCTGCCCCGCTTGTGGGACTCCCCTGCACCGGGACGTGGCCGCCGCGCGGAACATCCTGGCCAGGGCCTGGACGGGGCCTTCGGGGATGGTTGAGGCTTTCTCCCCAACCTAAACCGAGAAGCCTCGGACTTCAGTCCGAGGAGTCGTCACTGGCGCCTGGTGCAAAGGGGTGAGGTGGTGGAGTGGCGGGGCAGGAGCTGGCACTGGCGCAGGGCCACGGCCAGGGACGGAGACGCCCTCATCCAACCGCCCCGGGAGCCCAACCTCTTGCACAACCAGACCTTCGAAGGGGCGGTCCTGGGCTACCTAGGCTCGAGGAATGGCCGCCCCAGCCTGGACCTCTACAAGGACCCCTTCCGCGCCCTGCGCCTCACGGACTCGAGCCCCGGGGAAGGCTTCCTGAACCGCATCGGCCTCTTCCACCCGCAGGGCGACCTGGACCGAACCCTCTTCCTGGCGGAAACCTTCCGCAAGGGAAGCCGTTTCCGGTTCCTCTTCCGCTACCAGGGGGGCCTCGCCCGGCACGGGGGCGTGGCGGGGGCGGTACCCCCGCAGGAGCTGGTGCGGGCCCTGCGGGCGTACTACGGCAAGGTGGCGGAGTGGGAGCGGGCCTTCGCTGAGGAGGAGGGGCTTGCCCGGGCTCTGGAGGTCTACCGGGAGCTTGAAGCCCGCCTGGCGCAGGACCGGGAAGCCTTTCCCCTTCGGGTGGGCTTCGGCTCGGGACGGCTCAGCCTGCGCCTCGCCCTTCTCCTGCCCGAGGACAACCCGGAGGCGCAGGAACCCAAGACCCGCAAAACGGCGGGGGCGCAACACCCCAAGGACGGCTATCCCCTGGGGTGGGCCATGGGCAGGTTGGTGCCCATAGGAGGTGGGCGGTGAAGCTCATCCTTTCCTTCCTCGGCACGGGCAACTACCAAGAGGTTCCCTACACCTTGGAGGGCAAGACCTACAAGACCCCCTACACCCAAGAGGCCCTGAAACGCCACCATCCGGACCACACCCTCAAGGTGCTCCTCACCGAGCGGGCCAGGGAGGTCCACGGGGACGCCTTGGCGCAGCGGGTGCCCTACGAGGCCATCCCCATCCCCGACGGCCGAACGCCGGCGGAGCTCTGGAACGTCTTCAACGCCATCGTGGAGGCGGTGCCCGAAGGGGCGGCCCTCACCATGGACATCTCCCACGGCTTCCGTTCCCAGCCGGTGCTGGCCCTGGCGGTGGTGCACTTCCTGAGCGTGGCCAAGGGGGTGCGGGTGGAGCGGGTGGTGTATGGGGCCCTCCGGGAGGACGGCACGGGGGAGTTCTTGGACCTCACCCCTTTCCTGGACCTTCTGGCCTGGACCCAGGCGGCCTCTGACCTTAGGCGCTACGGCTTCGGAAGGCCGCTGGCGGAGCTCCTCAAGTCCCTGCACCGGGCCACCTGGCGGGGGCAAGGAGGGGGAGCCCAGGCCCTTGCCCCCCTGGGCAACATCCTGGAGAACCTCAGCGTTTCCTTGGAGCTTCTTCGGATCAAAGAGGCGGGCGACCACGCCCGGGGGCTCCTGGCCACCCTAGATCGGGTACAGGTGGACCTGGAGCGCATTCCTCCCTCGAGGCCCCTGGGCCTTCTGCTAGAGGGATTACGAGAGCGGTACGCCGGCATGGCGGCGGAGAACCTCCTTGCCCCAGAGGGCCTCGAGGCCCAGGCCCAGATGGTGGAGCTTCTCTTGGCCACGGGAAGCCTGGCCCAGGCCTTGGCCCTCATGCGGGAGATGATGGTGACCTGGGTTTGCCTAGAGCGCGGCCTGGACCCCTTGGAGCACCGGGAGGTGGGGGAGGCCTTTCTTTGGGCGTGGCAGAAAAAGGCCCAGCGGGGGGATGCGGACGGGGAAGCAGGGCTAGGGAAGCTCTGGAACGACCTCGCCAACGCCCGCAACGACGTAGCCCACGCCGGCATGCGACCCAACCCTACCCCCGCACGTACCCTGGAGGGCAACATCCGGGGGTTGTGGGCTAAGCTCAAGGAGGTCATCTTCTCCAGCGACCGTCGGGGGCGATAAGCGCAGGTCTTTTCCGGGCTGAAGGCGGCCTCGCTTCGCCCCAGCGCTACACCACGGCGAAGGCCTCGAGGCGGGTTGGAGCACCGAGGCCCAAAATACGAACTTCTCCCTCCACAGGGTAGAGGCGCAGGCTATCCTCGGAAAGGTTCACAATCTTCCTAGCGCGCCCCAGAAGATCCTTCACCATTCTGTCATCCAAATAGCATTCAAACACAGACAACTGCACCCGCTCCCCGTAGCTTTTCAGCAAATTGGCCAACTTCACTCGACGGTTATCGTCGGGTATATCGTATGCAATCGCATAAAGGCGCTTGGCCATACAAGTATCCTATGGCCACAGCCGTAATCCCCTGACGGGGAAGTATCTCGTGCAACAGGTGAAGGAGGTTTTTGAGGAGAGGAAGAGGAGGGGTCGTAATCCCCTGACGGGGAAGCATCTCGTGCAACACGAGGAAGTGCGCAGGCGGGCGCGCGCCCTAGACCTGGAGTCGTAATCCCCTGACGGGGAAGCATCTCGTGCAACCTTCCGTCAACGGTTTGGGGGAGCCGATGAAGGTTAGAGAGTCGTAATCCCCTGACGGGGAAGCATCTCGTGCATCGCAGAGAGGCCACCGTGTCCCTGGCATCTACCAGCTGTCGTAATCCCCTGACGGGGAAGCATCTCGTGCAACAGGAGAAGATATGGTGCTGGAAATAATCCTCAAGAGGTCGTAATCCCCTGACGGGGAAGCATCTCGTGCAACAGTACCCCCTCTTCTGCTACGTCCTGAACGGCACCTCCGGAGGGGGGTTTGTGAGAAAGATGAAGCTTGGAATATGCACACGCCGTATAAGGGCGGTTTTTGGGGGTTTAGCCCGTTCGCAAGCCACTTGCGGAAGGGCCGATGAGAAGGGAAAAGCGCATATTCGCCTTCCTCAAGGGGAAAACTGGCTTTCAAGAACCCCGTCGGCCAGGGCCGACACCCTAAGTATAGCACAAGACCGGAAACGTTGACCAAGTCCAAACACAGGGCAAGAAGGAGCCTGGCATCAACCCTTCGCTTTGGTGAAGTGTCAAACGCGCCTTTTCTGCCGCATTTGGGCAGATTACGGAAGCCACTATACTTATTTCAAGTGAAAGGGACTGTACTTACCTCGACCCAGGACAGCTGCCTTCAGCCGTTGGGCTTGAACCTCTATGAGCTCCGCATAGGGCTTGCGGAAGCCGAGGGGGTGGGTAGCCTCCTGCGCAAACCGCTCCTCCAATAAGCCAAGGAGCACCCGCCTTCCCTCCTCGTTCAGGTACACGCCTCCGTCCCGCGCCTCGCCATGGGCGGGGGTGAGCTTCCCCCGGCGGAAACCGGAGAGCACCACCTGGTCCACCACGGGAACCCGAAACTCCTCCATGAGGTCTAGGGCCAAGGCGGGGCTCCGGCGCCCCTCGGCATGGAGGTAGCCCACCTCGGGGTGGAGGCCTGCCAAGCGAAGCGCCACCTGCGCGCGGCCAAGAAGCAGAGCGTAACCGTAGGAAAGGGCCGCATTTACGGGGTCTTGCGGCGGCCTTCTGGTCCGGCCCCTTAACCCGTAGGGGCTGAGAAGCCGCTCCAACCCTTTGAAGTAGGCCCGGCTCCCCAGCCCCTCCGCCCCCCAAAGGGCCTCTCGGGTACTTGCCCCCTCCGCCAGGTCCAAAGCCCTCGCCACCTCCCCAGCTTCGGCTAGGTTGTGGCGCTCGAGGAGAGCCCTAGCTGAGCGAAGCTTTCCCAGCACAAAGGCCCTGGCCAGGGGCAAAGCACTAGCGGCGAACTGGGCCCGAAGATGCTCGGGGTTCGGCTCGGCAAAGGCCCCCGCCACACCGTGCAGAAAACCCTCAAGGCTGAAGAAAAAAACCGGTACCCCCTGGCGCAGGAGAAAAACCAAGGCGGGGGTGGAAAGGCGCACGTTGCCCCACACCGCTACCTGCCGCACCTTTCGGGCGGGGAAGTCCAAAACCTTCTCGCCCCCTTCCTCCAAGACGAGCCTTCCTTGCCTCAAGCGCAAGGTGGCTCCTTGCCGGGTCAGGTGCAGGACCATCAGAAGCGAGGCCAGGGGGCAAGGGGCGCAAGCTTAGGATCCAGGGAAGAGAGGAAGTCCAGCACGCGGCGGTAGTCCTCCTCCTCCACGGGTTTCGTGCCGTGGGCCAAAATGCTCTCGTGCCGACGGCTTAGCAGGGACTGGATCCGATTTTTCTCCCCGTAAAGGCGTTGCGCCAGCGTGTTCTTTTGCCCGAAGGCAAGGTCTAGGTCAAAAGCGGCCTCCAGAAGCTCCATCAGGCCTCGAGGCCTCAGCACCCGCTCCCGCAAGGACTCCGGGAAGCCCTCGGGCCAGGTCCTCGGGTCCTTGAGTAGGAAACCCAGGCGCTCGAGGACGTCCGCCTCCACCGCCAGCTCCATGGCCCGGTAAAGCCGCGCCAGGGCGTCGTCGAAGCGGCCAAGCTCCGCCCGGCGCTCGGCGTTGGCCAAAAGGTCCTGTAGGAGGGCGAAGGTCGGCTTGCCCGCCGCCTCCACGATGGCCTGGAGGTGCGGCAAAAGGGCTTCCAGCCCTCTTAGCACCCGCACCTTGGCCCCGTGCCCCCAGGCTTCCGCCACCGCCAAAGCCACGGGCAGGCTGGAAGAAAGGTGCGCCAAGGCCTGTCCGTGACGAAAGCGGTCCCACTCCATAAGCCCCAGCACCACCTCCCTCATGGCGCGGTAGAAGCGCTCTTCCGAGGGACTCAAGGGGCGGTTCAGGAGGCCGTCCAGTTCCATGAGCGCTCCCCGTAGATTAAGTCCGTTCCAAGCCTGGGTGAAGGCGGCCCACTCCTTCAGGCCCAGCCGCGCGGTGGGGTCTTCCAGGACCCTGAGCCGTTCGGCTCCGCTTACCACCCGGCCCGTGACCGGGTCCCGTTTTTCCCCGCCCACGTAGCTGAAGACCACGCCTCGCCCCGTGAGAGCCAAAACGAGCCCCGCCGCCATGGGCTTGGTTCCCCCGGTGAGGTCAGCCACGATGGCCGTGGCCTCCCACTCTAGGGCCTTCTTGAGGGCCTTGAGGGCGGCTTGGTAGCTTTCCAAAAGGCTTTCGGCGTCCTCGAGGAGGAAGGTGTGATGGCGCAAGGAGCCGCCGTAGTCCCGCACCAACTCTGCCGCCACGGGGTGGGTTTCCTGGCTAGCGAGGAAGATGACCCCCTCGGGGGTGTGTTGCGCCAGGGCTTCCTCTAGGGGGGGCCGGGTAGTGCCCACGCTGAGGATGAGGACCTTCATGGGACCATTATCTTCCCAAGGGCGAAGCCCCGGCGCCACCACGCCGAGGAGAAGCTAGAGGGTGCCGCAAGCCTGAATTCCCGGCCTGAGGCGCGAACCAGAACTTCCCCGGGAGCGACGGTCCCCCACAAGTGGAGCTCTTCCCAACCCTCCTCTGGCGCGCAGGCGGCAGTGCCTTGCACTTGTAACTCACCCTGCGCGCGGGTGCAAACAACCCAAGGCGTGCAACCTCCCAAACACCCCGAGTATTCCGATACCGCCAAGGTTGAAATTCCTTTTAGGACACTCTAGAAAACCGCCCGGGTACCCCCATAAACCTAGACTGGTTCCATCTTACACGGCTTTGTTGTTGATCTCTTTAAAAGATCGAACTTTTAAATACATTGATGATCAACAACAGGGGCCCGGCCCGCGCTGCCAGGAGTGCCGTCCAGGACGCAAATGGGGGTCGAAAACTCCCCAAGTCTTCCGATAGAACTCCCCAAGTCTTCCGATACCAACTCCCCAAGTCTTCCGATACTCCGGCCCCCAAACTCCCCAAGTCTTCCGATAGAACTCCCCAAGTCTTCCGATACCAACTCCCCAAGTCTTCCGATACTCCGGCCCCCAAACTCCCCAAGTCTTCCGATACTTTGCCGAGCCAACTCCCCAAGTCTTCCGATACCCCGCTTGAGGGAAGAAATTGCCGTTGTTAAGGGAAAAGGGCGGGGTTTTCCCTCCCGCCCCTCTTCAAACTCCCCAAGTCTTCCGATACCTTCAATCCTCCAGGCCCCGGCGAAAAACCTGGACCCATTCCTCCAAAGACCCTTGGGCCGCCGCCTCCTTGAGCTCTTCCACCAGGCGCCTGGGCTCCACCAAGCCTTCTTCCATCAGGCGGGTGAGGTCCTCGAGGTCGCCCACGGAAAGCCGGGAGCGGAGGAGAAGCTGCGCCACCTGCACGGCCCGGCGTATCTGGGCCTCCTTGGGCATGTTCTGCCACTCCCGCTCCGCCTCCTCCTCGATGCGGCGGGCCTCCTCCTCCTCCACCTTGGCCTGGACCCGCCGGGCGTTGCTGGGGGGGAGGGCGCGGGCGTACTTGCCGCTTTCGTCCCGGATTACGTCCACCAGGAAGCCCAGCTTGTTCTTCGGCTTGTAGCCCGAGGCCAGGATGCTCCGGTAGCGCTCCAGGCGGTCTTTGATGTGGGCCAGGGGGTAGCGGCGGGCCAGGGAGTAGGCGCTGGTGAAGGAAAGCCCCTCGGCCATGAGGAGCTCCACCGCTTCCATATCCGGCACCCCCCCCGCCTCCTCGCCGAAGACGTAGACGATGGTCTGGTTCTGGCCCCGGCCGATGTACTCCACGGACTGGAGGTAGCGGCGCTCGATGAGCTCCTCGTGGGCCGGCTCCAGGGTCCGCCGCACCTTGTCGGGCCGCTTGTGGACGATCTTGCAGGCGGCGGCCCACTCCATGAGGTTCACCTCGAAGCGGGTAAGGGGAGCGGGGTTTTCCGGGGAGAAGCGTTGGGCGTCCAGGAGGCGGTAAAGGGCCCGGCTCAAGGGGCGGCGGAGGCTGGCCATGAACTCGATGTCGATGGGCTTGACGTAGTTTTGCTTCAGGGAGCGCACGATCTCCTTGGCCAGGGTGATGCGCAAGACGCTGGCCCGGTCCAACTTCCCCTCGGCGCTGGAGGTGTACTCCAGCTTCTCGATGTAGCGGAAGGTGACGCTCTGCCAGCGCCCGTCCGCCCGCCAGGCCTCGGACAGGACGTAGGTGGCGGTGGTGAGGCGCATGAGGCTCTCCTTGAGGGCCTGGTAGTAGTAGCCCGAGGTGTCCAGGCCCATGAGCTTGAGGATCTGGTAGGGGGTGGCGGTGAAGGTGCCGTCCTCGGGGCTGCCGGCGTTGAAGTAGAGGGCGATGAGGGCCAAGGAAACCTCGTTGTCCAGGCCGTGCGGTACGCCGCCCACCTTCTCGCTGGCGTAACAGGCCAGCTTCACCGGCTTGCCCAAAAACTCGAACTCCTCCTCCCAGGAGGCGTAGCCCTCGGGGATGCGCTCTTGGATGGAGATGAGCCCAAGCCGGGCCACGTTGGCCTCGTCCAGGTGCTGCGCCCGGGCCAAAACGTCCTTCTTGGAAGGGCGGCTTGCGGCCATTTCCCGTTCATTGTACCGGACAGGCCATCGCATAAGTCTTCTGTGTTTCAGGAACCAAACGTTCCCATCACCCTCCTCCACCGCCTGGACCAGCTGGCACGGCAAACGGCCCTCCTCTCCCTCTTTCCCGAGGCGGCTTCTGGCCTCCTTGGGGGCGGAGGGTTTGGCGGGCAAGGGGGTGGTCGGAGATGTGGGCTATCTGTACCCGGAGGTGGCCGAGGCCATACGGGGAAGGGGGGACTACCTCTTGGTCCTGAAGAGGAACCAGAGGGAGGTGTTGGGGTGGGCGGTGGGGGATAGAGAACGGTTCCTTCTGGGTGCGGGGTGGGCCCTTGCGGGAGGACGGGTGTCAGGTGCGGGGGGTGGGGGCTTGGGTGCTGTCGGTGCTCTTGAGGTACCTGCTTTCCCTCATGCGCCGCAAGGGTGTGAGGGCGAAGAAGGCGGCCTTGGAGGGTTTCTCCTTTCATCCTCTCTCCGCCCTCAGGTTTCTGGGGTTGTGTGCGGAATGACGGTCAAGTCTGGGGTGGGAGAAGGGTGAGCGCTCAGGATATACTGGGCTTAAGATGAAGGCAAACTTTGGCTTGAAGCCCAGGCGCTACTGCTTGAGCAGATGCACGCTACAAGCCATCGATTGCGTGGCTAGGAACGTGAGCCGTATAGGGAGCGCAACATGAAACTGGGAAGGCTTCTCCAGGAGAAGCGGGAAGAAATTCGGCGCCTCTGCGCCAAGTACGGCGTGCAGGACGTGCGGGTTTTCGGTTCGGTTGCCCGTTGGGAGGCGGACGAGGAAAGCGACCTGGACCTCCTGGTGACTCTTGAACCCGGCCGGACCCTTCTTGACTTGGGGGGGCTCCAGTACGAGCTGGAGAGCCTCCTAGGCTGCAGGGTGGACGTGGTCACGGAAGGGGGCCTAAAAGCCCGAATCCGTGAACGGGTCCTCAAGGAGGCTGTCCCCCTGTGAGGGACCCGGCTGAGCGGGTAAGGGACATGCTGGAGGCCATCGCCGCCATCCAGCGCTATGTAGGGCGGGGCAAGGAAGCTTTTGAACAGGATGAGCTCCTCCAGGTCTGGTTTGTCCGCCACTTGGAGATACTAGGAGAAGCAGCCCGGGGTCTAGCCCAGGATGTGCGAAACTGGGCGCAGGACATCCCCTGGAGCAAAATCATTGGCATGCGGAACGTTTTGGTCCACAGCTACTTCCAAATTGATTTGGATGTAGTATGGAATACCGTCACCAAAGATTTGCCCGTCCTTAAGGCCTCACTGGAGCGCCTGCTGGACCAGCTTGGAGAGAGCTCCCCGGATCGGTAAGGACACAGGCGGTTCGCTCCCATCTGTCCCCCTAAAAAATTTTCCGGACTAACTTCCCACCCGCATCCGGTGGCGGGCACCATAGACCGCACCGTTGAGAGATGGGGGACCGTGAGGTGGAGCCCAGGCCGTGGAAGACGTAGGTAACCCCTAGAGCCGCGGACATGGGGGAGGCGGCGAGGGTGAGGATGACGCTGGAACGGACTTTGGTCTGTAGGCTGTCCTTATGGCCCATGGCCTCGCGGATGTCGCCTATAATGTGGAAGACCGCTAACGTTTTGCGGAGCATAGCGGCCGCCATTTTTTCAGGGCCGGGCATCGGTGGCAACTTGGGTCAAACGAGGGCGTAGGGTTCTCGCCCCGAAACCGCCCCTTCAGATGATAGGCCTGGGTCGTAAAAGTTCCGCTTCCTGATCGGCGTAAAGGTGACTGGGAAGGCCCCTTTCTTTGCCCTTCGCCTCCACCATGATGTCCGCGGGTCCGGGCAGGGCAGCGAGGAGGCGCTCCCAGTCCTCCGAGGACACCCGAAGGGCGTGGGCCCCGGGGCGGCGGGTGGGGTCTTGGCTCGCCAGGTGCACCTTGGGCCGGGTGCGCCAGGTGGCGAAGGCGAGCCGGAGGGCCTCCTCTAGGGAAAGCCGGCCCGGGTGGAGGGCGTGGTGAAGGGTGTCCACCACTACGGGCACCCCTAGGACCTCCGCCGCCTCCAGCGCCTCCTCCACGCTCCAAAGCCGCTCGTCGTTTTCCAGGGCCAGGTAGCGGAGGACCTCCCCCTCGCCCCGTAGGTTCTCCGTGAAACGCCGGAGAGCCCCTTTCCGATCCCCGTAGGCCCCGCCCAGGTGGAGGACCAAAACCCCGTCCTCCGCCCTCAGAAGGGAGAGGGCCCGGGCGGAGTAGCGCAGTTCCGCCAAGGAGCGCTCCACCACCTTGGGGTCTGGGCTTCCCGGGTTCACGTACTGGCCCGGGTGGAAGGAAAGCCGCTGGCCCAAGGCCTTGGCCAAGGCGCCCAATCGCCTGAGGTCCTCCCTGTGGGCCTCTTCCCAGGCGTAGGGGAAGGCGGGGTGGGAGGCGAAGGGGACGAGGTGCTGACCGATGCGGAAAAGGTGGAAGCCATGCTCGGCGTTCCAGCGGAGGATGCGCTCCAAGTCGGCCAGGTTCTGCGCCACCTTGGCCCGCACCCGCTCCTCCCTCAAGGAGCCCAGGCGCAGGGTGTGGTTGGTGCTGGCCTTAAGGGTCAGGTTCTCGCAGGGGTAGCCCAGGCGGATCACCGCTTCACCTCGGCTTCCAGGAACACCTCCACCTCGTCCCGCACCTCCAGGAAGAGGAAGCGGGGCCTCTCTAGGTTCCACTCGGAGAAGCGGGTGGAAAACCGCCCCTGGAAGCGGTAGCCCGAAGGGGTTTCCCGGAGTTCCCCCTCGAGGCGCACGGGGCGGGTGAGGCCCGCCAGGGAAAGCTCCCCCTCCACCACGAAGCGGGCGCCTTCAAACCGGGCCCGCTTGGGGTAAAGGCAGGCCTGAGGGTGGTCCTTCGCCCGGAGGATCTCCCGGGCCTTCTTGTCCCTCTCGGCGTTGCCTGACTCCCAGGCCTTCTGTTCCAGGCAGACCCGGCCCGAGGCCCTTTCCCCGTCCCAGGTGATCTCCCCTTGGGCGGTAGGGTTCACCCCCTCCCAGCTTCCCAAGGGGTAGTAGCCCCGGTAGCGGGCCGTTCCCTCCACGGCGTAGGGGGCCTGGGCGAAGGATAGGGCGAGGAGGAAGAGGGCGAAGGCCCGCTTCATCTCCGGAACCTCCAGGTTTCTCCCAACGTGGCGAAGTCGCGAAAGCCCAGGAAGAGGATGGGGCGGCGCTTGCCCTCGGGGTTCCCCTCGGCGTGGACCACGTCCCCCAGGAAGAGGGCGTGGTCCCCGTCCGTGGGCCACTCCGCCACCTTGAGCTCGAAGACCGCCACCGCCCGCTCGGGAACCTGGGTGTGGGCCAGGGCCCGGGCGGGCCGCAGGGCCACGCCGAGCCTTTCCGCCTTGCGCACCTTCCTTCCCGAGAGGTAGCCGGAGCGCACCACCCAACCCCGCTCCTCCCAGGGCAGGAAGCAGAGGGCCGCCTCCCCCAGCGCCCGCAGGAGGCTTAGGGTGTGGTTTTTCCGGTCCACCGCCAGGAGGAAGCGGAAGGGCTCCTTGGACACCGGGGTCCACCAGGCCATGGGCATGAAGTTCTCCCCCACGGCCAGGAGGGCGAGGCGCATGGGGTAGAAGAGGGCCCGGTAGGCGCCCACCCTAGACCTCCAGGGTTTCGGGCGGGGGCTCCGCCAGGACCCCCGAGAGGACCCGCCTCGCCGCCTCCTCCGGGGCCAGGGCCCCCTTGGGCGGGCCCCCTAGGGGGGCCCAAAGCCCCGTGGCCACGGCGGGAAGCCGCACCAGGACCAGGTGCACCCCCTCCCGCCAAAGCTCCCGCCTCGCCGCCCCCAGATAGGCCTCCAGGGCCCCCTTGGCCGCGGCGTAGGCGGCGAAGCCCGGCACCTGGACGTAGTGGGGGTAAGCCCCGAAGAACACGGCCCGCCCTCCGGGGCGGAAGCGGGCGTACCTTAGGGCGTGGTGGGCGGTGAGGAGGTGAGCGGAGAGCATCTCCTCCAGCAGGTTCCGCCCCAGTTCCCGCACCGGGGCCCGCCCCGCCACCCCCACGGCGTGGAGGAGAAGGTCTAGGGGGCCGGCCTCCTCCAGGAGGGCTTGGGCCTCGAGGGCGTCCCGGAGGTCCGCGGGGAGGGCCTTGGCCCCAAGCTCCGCGGCGAGCTCCCGTAGCGCCCCCGCCCTCCGCCCCGAGAGGAGGAGCTCGTGGCCCTTGAGGGCCCGGGCCAGGGCGCTACCCAAGCCCCCTGTGGCGCCTAGGACGAGCACTCGCATGGCATCACCCTACCTCTCTGTTTCCAGGCGCTTTGTAGCCCAAAACGAAAGGGGCCGAGGCCCCCCCAGGCAGGCCCGGTGCGTTTTAGGCGGCCTTGGCCTCGGCTCCGAAGCCCTCCTCGAGGCTCTTGGCCCGAGCGATGGCGAAGACCAAAAGCCCGTAGATGGGTTTGGCGATGAGGTCAGCCAGGCTGTAACCCAATTGGATGGCCACCTCCTGTGCCGCACCCCCGGGAAGCCAGGTACCCAGAGCGTAAGCGATAGGGTAGAAGCCCCAGGAGAGGAGAAGAACGTAGCGGGTGGCGTTGAGAAGCTCCAGAACCCTGGTCCCGAATTTGGCCTCGCGAATGGCCTGGCCTAGCTCCACCCAGAGCACGTAGAGGATGTAGAAGAAGGGGATGGAAGAGAGGGCTCCCCAGAGGGTCCTAGGGCCGGGTTCCGTGTTGACCTCGCCCACGTACCCTAGGCCTAGCATCAGCACGGAGGCCACCACCAGCTTGATGCTGAGGTTCCACGTGCGGGCCGTGGAAAGCCCTAGGACGAGGATAAGTTCTAGGAGCAGGAGGGGAACGGTCAGGAGCCAGTCAGCGTAGCGATAGAAGTCGTTGAAGGGTTTGCCCGTGGGCACGTAGACCCCGCCTTGAAGCTGGTAGGCACCTACCCAACTCTCGAAGATCCGCAGGTAGTGGTAGCCGGCGATGAAGACAATGAGGGCGGAGAGGTAGAGGGCGATGTGGTACCGGGGGGAGACGTAGCTACGGGCCAAGAGGAAAAAGACAAAGGCAGCCAGCATCCCCGCGATGGTGAGGGAGAGCATGTTAAAGACCAGCCAGTATTGACCAAAGGTGAGTTCCGGCAACTCCCGCATGGGCACCTCTTTGCGAGCCTGCCTGGGTGAGGCGCGCACCTTCATTGCAAAGCTGAAAGGTACGCCGAAACGAGGTTCTAGGCAACACTTAGACGGGAATTGAACGCTACCCCACAACCCGGTCAAGGGCTAAAGCGCACTCTAAAAATGTGCCCAGCCTGTACCTTCTCCCCTTAGTCCTGCTCCCCGAGGGCCTAGCGGGTGGCCTCTTGCTTCTGTCCGCGCTCGTCCTGGGGCTCCCCCACGGGGCCGCGGACCTCCTTGTCGCCCGCAGGCTTGGGTGGCCCCTTCTTCCCTTTCTGGGGACCTACCTCTTCCTCGCCGCCTTGCCGCTCTTCCTCCTGCGGGCAAGCCCTCCCGCGGGCCTCGTCGGCTTTCTCCTCCTGGCTCTCCTCCACTGGGGCCGGGTGGAGGGAAAGGGAATTCTCGGCTACTTCCGGGCTAGCACCGTTCTCCTGATGCCGTTCGTCCTACACCCAGAGGCCATATCGCCCTTTCTCCAGGCCTTCGCAAGGGGCTTTGCCCTGCCAGCGGGGCTTGCTCTGTCCATTTGGCTTGTTCTGCTCCTCCTTTCCCTGAGGGAGCAGCATCCCGTAGTGCTTTGGGGGGATACCCTAGCCCTCGTCTTCCTCTCCGCTTTCGCCCACCCCTATGCCGCCTTGGCGGGTTACTTCCTCCTGGTCCACAGCGTGGACAGCCTGCGCCTCGTCGGGGTGAGGGGGAAGGAGTGGCTTGGGGTATACGTTGCCACCCTGGCCGCCCTAGCCCTCGCGCTTCCCCTCCTTCCCCTTTTTCAGGATCCGTTGGCCACGTACATGGCCCTCCTTTTTGCCCTTACCCTTCCCCATGCCCTGACCCTTGAGGCTTGGTTGCGCCGCTCTCCGCCTCCCGGGCGATGGCCCGCGCCAGGTCGCTGAAGATGCGGGCGTGGATGGGGTAGAGGAGCCACCAGTAGAGGAGGCCCGAAAGCCCTAAAGGCTCGAAGTAGGCGGTCTGGACCAAGCGGCTTCCCCCCGCTTCCGGGAGGGCCCGCCACTCCAGCCAGGCCTTTCCCGGCAGGCGCATCTCGGCCCTTAAGCGCAGGAGCTGGGGAGGCTCCACCGCCTCCACCCGCCAGAAGTCCACCGCCTCCCCCGGGAGGAGCTCCGTGGGGTGCCTGCGCCCCCGCCTGAGCCCAGGGCCTCCCAGGAGGCGGTCGATCCCGCCCCGCACCGCCCAGGCCCAGTTCCACACCCGCCAGCCCCGCTCGCCCCCCAAGGAGGCGAAGGCGCGGAAGAGGGCCTCGGGCGGAGCCTTCACCGGCAGGGCGCGCACCTCCCGGATGAGCCCCTCCCGGTCCTCCAGGAAGTAGCTCGGCCCCTGCAGGGCCCCGGACCACCGGGTTTCCACCTCTCCCAGGGCGATGCGCGCCAAGGCCAGCTCCACCGCCTTCCGGTAGGGGATGGGGGTTATCTCGGGGAAGAGGGCTTGGGCCTTGGCGGTGTCCGCCACCAAAGGGTGGAGGATGCCCTCCACCAGGGGCAGGGCCAGGCGGTTGGGGATGGGGGTCACGAGCCCCACCCAAAGGGCGGCGAGCCTCGGGGCCAGCACCGGCACGGGCAGGACGAGGCGCCTTAAGCCCCGCACCTCCGCGTAGGTTTCCATCATCGCCTTGAAGGAGAGGGGCGGGGCCCCGATCTCCACCACTCCCGAAGGGCCCCGTTCCAGGGCCAGGAGGAGGTAGGCCAGAACGTCCCGGATGGCGATGGGGGACACGGGGTTTAGGACCCAACGGGGGGCCACCATCACGGGGAGCCGTTCCGTGAGGTAGCGGACCATCTCAAAGCTGGCGGAGCCCGAGCCCACGATGGGCCCGGCGCGGAACTCCGTGGTGGGCACCGCCCCCCGAAGGATCTCCCCCACCCGGGCCCGGCTTCGCAGGTGGGGGGAGGGGGCGGCCCCCTGGGGGAGGAGGCCCCCAAGGTAGATGGCGTGGGGAAAGCCCACCTCCCGGGCCACCCGGGCGAAGGTTTCCGCCTGGCGCGCCTCCGCCTCCGGGAAGCGGCGCTGGGAGAGCATGGCGTGGACCAGGTAGTAGGCGGCCTCCACCCCCTCCAGGGCGCGGCGGAGGGCGTGGGGGTCCTCGAGGGCCCCCTCCACCACCTCCACCTCCCCCGCCCAGGGGCGGCCCGAAAGCCGCCCCGCCTCCCGCACCAGGACCCGCACCCGGTGGCCCCGCTCCAGGAGGCGGGGCACGAGCCTGCCTCCCACATACCCCGTGGCCCCCGTGACCAGGACCCGCATGCCCTTCACCTTAGCCCCGCGGCGCCCGGAAAAAGTGGCGGGGAAGGGTTTTCCGCTGCCAGGCCCTGGCGTGGGGAAAGGGCGGGAGGGTTTCTGTATAGGCGGGGCAAAGGTTTTAGGAGGGGAACCCCCCTAGGCTAGGGGGCGTGCGGGCGGTGGTGGTGGGAGCCGGCATCGGCGGCCTGGTGGCGGCGAGGGCCCTGAGGCGGGCGGGCCTGGAGGTGGTGGTCCTGGAGGCCCACACCTACCCCGGGGGGCTGGCGGGGAGCTTCCTCCACAAGGGCTTCCGCTTCGAGGCGGGGGCCACCCTCCTCACGGGCCTCAGGCCCGAGGCCCCCTTGGGGCGGGCTTTGGCCCTTTTGGGCCTGGCCCTGCCCCTCTCCCCCCTGCCGGAGGGCTTTCCCCTCCTGGAGGTCCTCCTGCCCCGGGGGCGCCTGGTGCGGCCCGTGGGGCGGCGGGCGGAGCGGGAGGCGGAGCGGGACTTCTTCGGGCCCCAGGTCCTCCCCTTCTGGGACTGGCAGGAGGACCGGGCGGAGCGGCTCCTCGCCCTGGCCCCAAGCCTCCCCTGGCCCCCGGAAGGGGAGGAGTGGGGGGCGCTCCTAGGGCGCCTTCCCGCCCTCCTTCCCCTCCTCCCCGAGCTCTTTCTCCCCGTCCTGGCCCGCTCCCCCCAGGACCCCCAGTTCCGCCGCTTCCTGGCGGCGCAGCTCCTCATCACCGCCCAGACCGAGAACCCCTACGCCCTTTACGCCGCCCTCGCCCTGGACCTGCCCCACCTGGGGGTGGCCCTGCCCCCCCGCATGGGCCTCCTGGCCGAGGCTTTGGCGGAGGGCCTCGAGGTGCGCTACAAGGCGCGGGCCCTACGCCTCCTCCACCGCGGGGGGCGGGCCTATGGGGTGGAGGTGGCCTACGGGGGGAGGCGGCGGGGGGAAAGGGAGGTGGTGGAGGGGGAGGTCTTCCTCCTCAACGCGCCCCCCGAGCCCCTCCTGGGCCTGCCCGAGCGGGCGCCCCGGGACGCCTGGGGGGCCTTTGTGGTTTATGGGGTCCTCCCCTTCGCCGCGCCGCCCCCCTACTTTCGGCAAAACGCCCGGGAGCGCCCCTTCGCCTTCCTCTCCCTGCGCCCCGAGGGGGAAAGGACCCTCTTTACCCTGTCCTTCCACGTGCCCATCGCTCCCTGGCTTGGCCTCTCCCGGGAGGCTTACCGGGAGGCCAAGGCCCGCTTTCTGGAAAGGGCCCTCCATCTGGGGGAGGCCCTCCTCCCTGGCCTGCGGGAGGCCTCCCCCCTCTTCGCCGCCACCCCCAGGACCTACCTCCGCTTCGCCGGCCGGGCCTGGGTGGGGGGCATCCCCCAGACCCACCCCTTCCGCTTCCCCCGGGTGCGCCTTCTGGCCAACGCCTTCCGGGTGGGGGAAGGGGTCTTCCCGGGGCAGGGCATTCCCGCTGCCGCCCTCTCCGGGCTCAGGGGGGCCCGGCTGGCCCTGGCGTACCTGGGCCTAAGAGGCGCTCTAGGTAGTCCCTGAGGGCCCGGGCGGTGCGCCCCTCCCGCTCCGTGAGGAGGTCCAGGTGGGTGAGCCCGGGAAGGACCTCCACCAACCCGGGCGTTTTGGGGAAAAGCTCGGCGAGGCGGAAGCCCTCCGGCCGGCTCACCAGCCCCCGGCCCGCCCCCAGGGCCAGGACGGGGTAGGGGAGGGACCGGGGCCCGAGGTCAGGGCGCACGTGGGGATAGCCCCCCACCTCCAGGAGGAGGCGGTAGGGGAAGTACCACTCGGAAAACCCCGTCTCCTCCCGGGCGAAGGCGCGGAGGAAGGCCCTGGGGTCCGTGGCCTCCCCTGTGTCCCGCCAGGCGATGGGGCCCCGCCGCGGCCCCCGCACGGTGAGCTGGAGCCGCCCCTGGAGGAGGCCCCAAAGGCTCAGGCCCTCCCGGGCGTAGGCCCGTCCCGCGCTCACGCTGAAGATGGGGAAGGGGCTGTAGTGGTCGTCCACCCGGAGGAGGGCCTTGGCCTCCCGGGTGGCCCGGTAGGGCCCGAAGGGCACGGGCTCCTCGGGCCGCCGTGCCGCCAGGAAGGCCTCCGCCTCGGCCAGGGCGAGCTCCTTGGGTCCGAGCCCCGGGAGGCGGAGGACGGGGCTTGCCCGGCCGGCGAGGAGGTCCTCGAGGCCCGGGAGGCGGCCCAGGGGGGTGTCCTGCCCCCGGAGAAGCGCCTCCCGGGAAAGGTTCACCAGGCCCAAGGTGCCGTCCAGGAGGAGGAGGCCCCTAAGCTTCTCCCCGTGGGCGTAGGCGTAGAGGGCGGCGAGGCTTGCCCCCAGGGAGTGGCCCGCTAGGACCACGGGGGCGCGCCCCCGGGCCGCCTCCACCGCCCGGTCCAGGTCCATGAGGTGGACGTCCAGCCCGAAGTCCCTTAGGGGGGAAAGGTCGGGCTCGGGGAGGGCCTCGTAGTAGGCCAGGGGATCCTCCTGGGAGAAGCCCCGCCGATCCTCCAGGCCGTTGGCCCGCCGCTCCCAGGCCCAGACCTCGAGCCAAGGCGCCTCCCGCCTCAGGGCCTCCGCCAGGAGGGCGAAGTTGGTGCTCCCCCCGAGGAGGCCCGGGACGAGGAGGAGCACCGCCCTCGGGCGCTCCGCCGGGAAGACCAGGGCGTAGCTTCGGTCCAGTTCCGGTCGCCCGGTGTCGGCCCCGGGAAGGGTGCGGTAGGTCTGGGCCAAGGCGAGGCCCAGAAGGAGCGCAAGGGCGAGGGGGCGCATGCCCTTATGTTGGGCTTGGGCGGCTAGGGCGCTAGGAGGGAGGCTACGGTTTCCCGGGAGAAACCCTTGGGCGCAACCGGGAACTTCTCACCCTGGGGGGCTATCTGCCCGGGGAAAGCCGCGCCCAGGGGGTGGAGGCGCGGATGCGGAAGAAGGGGAGGTGCCCTGCTAGGGCTTGGGGCTTCCCCTGGAGGCGGTCAAAAAGGGAGTCTGAGCGCACCGCCTAGCGGGCGAAGAAGGTGGCCATGACCCCCTCCGCCATGCCCCCTAGCTTGTAGAGGCGCTCCTCCGGGGTCATTGCCTGTGGGGTGGCACGTCCCCTAACCTCGTGCCGGCGCCTCGGCCAAGACCAGGCCAAGCCTGCCGAAGCGGCGAAGCTCCACGCAAAAGCCCGCCTCCTCCAATAGCCCAAGGAGCGCCTCCTCCCTTGGCCGAAAGAGCCCCAAGGAGGCCCCGGGCCCCAGGAGGAGCATCCCGAAAAGCCTTCCTCCCCCCCGGAGGACCCGGCGGGCCTCCAGGGCCGCCCTCCTGGGGTCTTGGAACTCGTTCCAGGTGGGGCCGATGGCCACCCCGCCAAAACTCTCATTCCGGAAGGGGAGGGCCTCCCCGTGGCCCAGGAGGTAGGGGCCGGGCCGCCGCCTTGCCGCCGCCTTTAGGAAGGCGGGGGAAGGGTCCAGGCCCACCGCCCTTTCCCCTAAGGCTTCCCGGTAGACCCCGGTGCCCGTGCCCACGTCCAGGAAGGGCCCCCCGGTAGGGAGGAGCCAGGAGCGGAGGAGGGCCAGCTCCTCGGGGTAGGTTAGGGCCCTCCCGGAAAGGAGAGCGGTGGACCGCCCCCGCCAGGCGTCGTAGGCCCAAGGGGTGAGGGGGAGGCGGTTGACCCAGGCGAGGAGGGGCCGCTCCTGGCCCGCCCGCAGGTCCAAAAACCCCTGGCGAAAGGGGTAGCGCGCCCCGCACCGGGGGCACGAGAACCCCTCCAGGCCCGCCCCGCACCGCGGGCAGGCGAGGAGGGGGGGAAGCCAAGGGGGAAGCGCCATAAAAAGGGCCCCCAGGCCCGCCTGGGGGCGTGGTTTCGCCCTTCTAGCGGTTTCCGCCCAGGGCGGCGGCGTCCACCACCGGCACCACGGTGAGGGTGCCTGCCCTCACGCTCCCCACGGCGAAAACGGTGTAGGTCTTGCCGCTTTCCAAGACCACCCCGGGAAGCTCCAGGGCCACGGTGGCCGTGCCCGCCACCCGCACCTCCAGGTCGTACCGCCCTGCGGGCACCACCAGGTACTGCCCCGCCCGGGGGAAGGGGAGGTTCTGGAAGAGCACGGGGCCTCCCTTCACCGCCACGTCCACCGCCGGGGCGTCGGGGGAAGCGTGGACCACCCGCACCCGGGCGTAGCCCGCCCGCGGGAAGAGGCCCGCCAGGGCGTCCGTGTAGACTTGGGGCCGGATCTGGGCCAAAAAGCCCGTGGCGGCCACGGTGTAGTAGACCCCCTCCCGGAGGTCCAGCTCGGCGTCGATGACCACGGGGGCGTCCTGCCCCGCCGGCACCACCTGGACCCGCACTTTCGCCGCGGGAAGGGGGATGTAGGGGGTCACCTCCTTGAAGGCCAGGTTCTGGATGACCCGCTCCCCGTTCACCAAGACGTCCACCGCCGGAGCGTCGGGGGAGAGGTGGGCCACCCGCACCATGGCCCCCTGGGCCAGGGCCAGGCCACCCAAGGCTAGGGCCAAAAGAATTCCCAGGATCCTTTGCATGCAAACCTCCTCGCCCCTACGGGCCCTCTAAAAATATCCCAAAACCTGCCGTATAACTTTTGTCTAGGCTACCGAGCCCGCCCCCTTTGTGGTCCAGGTGGCCTTTATTCCGTCGCCGCCACTTCCAAGGGCAAGCCGAAGGCCTTCTGGAAGAGCCCCGCCTGCTTTGCCGCCTCCACCCGCTCCACCCAGGGGTCCACGTCCGCCTCGAGGCGAAGCCGCACCCCTTCCCCAAGCTCCACCCGCACCCCCCGCACCCGCCCCGAGCGGGTGCGCTCCAGCATCTCAGCCAGGCGCAAGAGGGCGGAAAGCCTGAGGAGCCGCTTGGCGTCCCCCCGTTCCGTGAGGGGCTTGAGGCCTCCCAAGGAAGGGTCGCCCCGGCGGTGGTAGCGCACCAAGAGGCCCAAAAGGGCCTGCTCCCGGTGGGAAAACCCCAAGAGGGGCTCGGAATAGACCAGGTAGGCCCCGTGCTTGTGGTGGTCGCGGTAGCCCAGGCGCATGCCGATGTCGTGGAGGTGGGCCGCCTCCTGGAGGAGCCGCCTTTCCGCTTCCCCGTAGCGGTGAAGGGGCCAAAGCCCTTCGAAGAGGGCGAGGGCCAGGCGCTTCACCCGGTCCCGGTGGTCCTCCGGAAAGGGGTAGCGCAGGTAGAGGCTTTCCACGGCGAAGGCCCGGGGATCGGGGAGGAGGTGGGGCGGGGGGAGGAAGCGGGTGAAGAAGGCCCCCTCGCGGATCCCCATGCCGCTTACCCAAAGCCCCGGGGCCCCCACGTGGGCCAAAAGAAGGCGCAGGAAGGCCAAGGAGGCGGGGAGGGTGCGGGCCCGGTGGCCCTCGAGGCCAGGAAGCTCGGCCCGGGCCTTTAGCGGGAGGCCTAGCACCTTTTCGTAGAGCGCCTCCACCCCTTCCCGGGGCAGGAAGTAGCCGTGCAGGTGCTCCCAAGGGTAGCCCCGCTCCTTGGCGTGCAGGCGGGCGATGGCCCGCACGTTCCCCCCAAGGCCCACCAGGGGAAGGCCCCCTTCCAGGGAAAGCGCCTTAAGGCGCCGGGCCACCTCCCTTTCCAGGGCCCGCACCTCCTTCTTGGCCGGGGGGTCGGAGGGGAGGAAAGCCTCCGTGAGGCGCAGGGCCCCTAAGGGCAGGGCGACCCCGTGCCGGAACCTGCGCCCTTCCATGCGGGAGATCTGGGCGCTCCCGCCCCCCTGGTCCACCACCAAAGCGTCCTCCAGGAAAAGGCCATTGGCCACCGCCAAGACCCCGAGCCTAGCCTCCTCCTCCCCCGGCACCACCATGGCCTCGAGGCCCAGGGCCCGGGCTTCTTCCAGGACTAAGGCCCCGTTTTCGGCATCGCGGATGGCGCTTGTGGCCAGGACCACCACCTCGTCCACCGGGACCGCCTTTAGGAAGTCGGCGAAGGCCCTGAGGGCCTTTCTGCCCCGGGCCAGGGCCTCAGGGAGGATGCGCCCGCGGGCTAGGCCCTCCCCCAGGGCCACCGCCTCCCGAAGCTCGTCCGCCAGGAGGTAGTAGGCCCCCAGGCGGTAGCGGTACACCACCAGGCGGAAGGTGCCCGAACCCAGGTCTAAGACGGCCAAGGTACGCTCCTTGACCTCTTCCTGACGGGATGCTGGCGTAATCTGTAGCAAATGCACCTCCAGCCCGAAGCGAGCTGGCTTCAGTTTAACCGCCGGGTCCTCAAGCAAAGCGAAAGGCCCGACTTTCCCCTTCTGGAGAGGCTCCGCTTCCTCGCCATTTGGAACCGCAATCTGGACGAGTTCTTCGCCGCCCGCATCGCCAAGCCCTTCCTCAAGGGGCGGGGGGATGCGGCCCACCTGGCCCTCCTGGAAGAGGCCAGGGCCCAAGCCCTCCTGGCGGCGGAGCGCTACCGCGCCCTCCTCCAGGAGGCGGCCCCCGCCTTGCAGGTCCTCTCCGCCGAGGCCCTGGACGAGATGGACTGGAGGTACTTCCGCGTCTACCTGGCGGAGGTGGTGGCCCCAAGGACCGACCTCATCCCCTGGGAGGCGGTGGGGGACCTTTCCCACGGGGCCCTGTACTTCGCCTCACCCCGCCACCTGGTGCGCTTGCCGCAGGACCTTCCCCGCCTCTTGCCGGTGCCGGGCCGGGAAGGGACCTTCGTGCGCCTGGGGGCCTTGGTGCGGGCCCGAAGCGACCTCTTCCTCCCCGAGGAGGCCCCCCTGTACGAGTTTCGCCTCCTCAGGCTTTTGGAAAGCGAGCGGGCCCGGGCGGACTGGGACGAGTTGGCCCAGGCTCTGGAAGAACGGCAGGAGGGAGCGCCCACCTTGCTGGTGGTGGAGGAGGGCTTTCCCCCGGCGTGGCTTTTGCGGCTTCGGGAGGGGCTAAATCTCCTACCGGAGGAGGTCTTTGTTCTCCCCCCACCCTTGGACCTCACCCTGGTGGAGGCCTTGGTGGCGGCGGGGCCGACGAGCCTCCGCTTCCCTCCCTTGCGGCCCGCTAAGCCCAAGGGCTTTCTGAAGAACCCTTTGGCCCGGCTGCAGGAGGAGGACCTTCTCCTCTACCACCCCTTTGAGGACTACGGCGCCGTGGAGCGCTTCGCCGAGGCGGCCCTCCGCCCCGAGGTGGAGGAGGTGTACGCCACCCTCTACCGCACCGGGGAGGAAAATCCCCTGGCGGAGGCCCTCCTGGAGGCGGCCAGGCGGGGCAAAAAGGTCCACGTCCTCCTGGAGGGGCGGGCCCGCTTTGACGAGCTTTTGAACCTCCGCTGGTACCTGCGCTTTCTCCGGGCTGGGGTGGAGGTGCTTCCCCTTTCCGAACGCAAGGTGCACGCCAAGGCCCTGCTCCTCTTAACCCGGGAGGGGGGGTTTGCGCACCTGGGCACCGGGAACTACAACCCGCAAAACGGGCGGCAGTACACCGACTTTTCCCTCTTTACCGCCCACGAGGGGGTGGTGCGGGACGTCCTCGTCTTTTTCCAAGCCATGCGGGCGGGGGTGTTTCCCGCCCTTTCCCTGCTTCGCACCGGGGAGGCCATCCGCGCCCTCTTGGTGGAGTCCATTCGGGCAGAGGCCCACCCCCAGGGGCGGGTGATCCTTAAGTTCAACCACCTCACCGACCCGGAGGTGCTAGGGGCCCTGGCGGAGGCGGCGGAGGCGGGGGCCCGGGTGGACCTCCTGGTGCGGAGCACCCTCACCCTCCTCCACCCGGGCTTTCGCGCCAAGAGCCTGGTGGGGCGCTTCCTGGAGCACGCCCGGGTGGCCGCCTTCCGGGCGGGGGGCGCTTGGAAGGTCTACCTCACCAGCGCCGACGCCATGCCCCGCAACTTCCAAAACCGCTTTGAGCTCCTCTTTCCCGTGCAGGACAAGGAGGCGAAGCGCAAGGTGCTCAAGGTCCTGAAGCGCCAAATCCGGGACGATCGCAACAGCTTCCTCCTCCTGCTCGAGGGGGAAAAACCCCTTTGGGGGGGCCGCCACGATGCCCAGCGCCCCCTCAGCTAAGCTAAGGCATGGAGCTATTCCTCGTGCGCCACGCCCTGGCCCTGCCCTCGGAGGGGGAAGGGGAGGAGGCGGACGACGCCAGGCCCCTAGCCCCCAAGGGGGTGCGCCGCTTCCGCAAGGTGGTGAGGGGCCTGAAGGCCCTAGGGGTGTCCCTGGACCTTATCCTCACCAGCCCCAAGCGCCGGGCCCTGGAAACGGCGGAGATCCTATTGGAGCTTTTGGAGGGGGAAAGCCGGGCGACCCCGCACCTAGCCCTCCCCCCTTCCCCGGCCCTCCTGGAAGAAATTCCCAAAAGGGGCCGTGTGGCCCTGGTGGGGCACGAGCCCTACCTGTCGGAGCTTTTGGCCTGGCTTCTTTTGGGGGATTTCCTGGGGAGCTCGGCGCTGGGGGAGTCGGCCTCCCGCTTTCCCTTCAAAAAGGGCGGCGTGGCCTGGCTGCAAGGGGAACCCCTCCCCGGGGGGATGGCCTTGAAGGCCTTCCTGCCCCCCAGGATCTTCCGGCGCTAGCCCGCCTTTTCCTAGGTTTTCCGGGTCGGGTGGGCCAGGGGGAGGTGCGTTTTGGCCAAGCCCAAATTGGGCTCCCTGGCTCGGGGTGGTCTACGACCTCACGCGCGGTACACTAGTGGCGGGATACCTCGCTTCCTCCTTGGAGGCGATTACCCTATGGCCCAATCGCGTCTGGCTCAGGCAGAACCCGCAGCTCGGCTCCTAGAGCGGGCCGAGAGCCGCTGGGCCCTCATCCGTGACGCCCTGCGTAACCCGGACGACTGGGACGACCTGGATTGGCAGGGCGAGGTGGCCGAGCTTGGGGCGCTGTACACCCTCCTCGGGCGGGTTCGCCCCGCCACGCCCGAGGAGGAGGAGCGGATAGGGCGCCTTTTGCGGGAGATCCGCGAAGCGGCCCGCGAGTTCGGCTTTAGCCCGCCCCCGCTGTAGCCAGCGGCGCTGGGGCCGAAGCCCCTTCATCCAGCTCCAGGCCCGTCGTGGGCCCACAGGAGGGCCCAGCCTCGCCGATAACCCCTCGGCGGCGTTCCTGATGGCCCCTATCCCGTCCCGGGGATAGGGTGGGAGGAGGGCCTGTCGGAAGGCCTCGTGGAGCCCTGGGAGTAGGGGTTGACCATGGGCCGGCCGTCGGCGTGGCGGCGGCGGGTGTGGCGGGCCCAGGGGAAGGGGTAGCTCAGGATGCGGGCGACCTGGGAATGGGGTGGACCGTGGGGGAGGGCCCGTTACCCTGGAGGAAGACCCGCTCCACGGGGCTTTCGCTTTCCTGGTAGAGGGCGCGCGGGCTGCGCCGGGGCGCTGCGGCTAGAGTTCTAGCCGGGGACGGCGGTGCTGGGTGGACGGCGTACCTCATCTTGAGGGGAAACCTAGGGGGAGTGTTTATCAGTCCCCCACGGAAGTAAGCGTCAAGCCGCCCCCGCCTTCGGGTTCAATCCGGGTTCCAAAAGGGGAGGTCAAAGACCTCATCCGGGAGGGCCTCCGAGGGGGCCTTAGGAGGGTAGGTGTGGGTTTACCCACCCGAGAAAGCTCCCAGGGTCATACCCCCACGATTTGGTAGCTATGCTGGATCTGCAACGCCTTGCCGTCTTCTATTTGTAAAACGACATAGCTCATCCGGACCGGCCCACTCGCCCAGCGAAGCTGCAAGTTCCGGGGAGGCAGTCTGAGCCGCTGGGCCTCCACCCAAAACTGGGGTTCGTACCCCTGCATTCCCCCTTCCGGCCCCACCATGCCCACGTCGGAAACATACGCCGTGCCTTTAGGCAAGATGCGGGCATCGGCGGTCGGCACGTGGGTGTGGGTGCCTAGCACCGCGGCGACCTGGCCGTCAAAGAGAAAAGCGAACCCTAACTTTTCAAAAACGGACTCGGAATGAAAGTCCACCACCACTGCCCCTGCAGGCCCTTCGGCGAGGACCTGAGCCATGGCCTCTATAGGGGAGTCAACCAGGGGCAAGGCCGAACGGCCGGCAAGGTTCACCACCTGAAGCCGCTGGTCCTCCTTTTCCAGAAGCAGGACCCCACGCCCTGGTGCTTGGGGGCCATAATTGAGCGGCCGAAGCACCCTCGGATGCCCCAACACCTCCTCCAACCAGGGTGGGTCAAAGGAATGATTCCCTCCCGTTACCGCATCCACACCCAAGGCCAACAGGCGGTTCAGGCTCTCCAAGGACATCCCCGCCCGGCCCAGCTTGGGCTCCGTGATGTCCAGGTTTTCCCCATTGGCGATAATGAAGTCGGGTTGGTGAAGGGCCCTCAGCCGTGGGAGTTCCCGCTCCAGCGCCTTAAGCCCAGGCTCTCCTACCACATCGCCAAAAAAGAGGACCTTCAAAACCGCACACCTCCCTCCAGTAAGGTTTCCAGAATCCACCTGCGGAAGGCCAAATAGAGGAGCAAGGCGGGCAAGGTAGCCAGCACCGAGGCGGCCATTAGAGGACCCCAGGCGTTGGCCCCTTCCCCGCCGGCGAAGCGCTGCACGGCCACGGTAAGGACATACATGTCAGGCCTGCTGGCCACCAGCATGGGCCACACGAACTGATTCCAAGCCCCGATGAATAGGGTAATGAAAAGGGCTACCAAAGTAGCCCGATTGGCCGGCGCCAGCACCCGCCAAATGATTTGGAGGGTGCTGGCCCCATCCACAAAGGCCGCTTCGAGGATCTCCCTAGGAAAGCTCACGAAACGCTGCCGCAAGAGGAAAGTTGCGTAGCCCGCGGTGAGCATGGGCAGGATTAGGCCCAGGTGAGTGTTGAGCAGCCCTAGTTGGGCCAGCAGCAGGTAGTTGGGTAGATACGTAACCACAAAAGGCACCACCATGCTGGCTACGAAGAGGGCAAACAGGAGCTCTGCGAGGGCAAAGCGCCGGAAGGCAAAGGCGTAGCCTGCGAGCAGGCCCAGGACGAGTTGGCCCACAGTGCTCCCCAGGGCAAAAACCAAGCTGTTAAGGACGTAGCGGGTAAAGGGTAGCTTCTCCAGCACCACCCGATAGTTCTCCAGGGTAAGGGGCAAGGTAAAAGGCCAAGGGGAGGCGAAGAGCCGCTCGGGAGGCACCAGGCTGAGGCCCAGCTGGTAGAGAAGCGGCAGGAAGCAGACCCCAACAGCAAGCCAGAGCAAGAGGTGGGACAAAAGCTTCCTAGCCATAGGTCCTTCTTCCCTCCAACAGGCGGACCTGGCCTACGATGAGGAAGGCCATTCCCAGCGTCAGGAGCACCGCCAAGGCGGCGGCCATTCCGGCGCGGAAGTAGCGGAAGGCTTCCTGGTAGACCGCGTACATGAGATTGCTGCTCCGGCCGAAGGGGCCACCTTGGGTCATCACGTCTATCGGGACAAAGGCATAGTCCAGGGCGCTGGCCAGGGCGCTAAGGAAAAGAAAAACCAGGGTGGGGGAGAGAAGGGGCACCAATACCCGGTAGAGGAAGGTCCAGCCTACTGCCCCGTCTACCCTGGCAGCCTCCAGCACCTCCTTGGGCAAAGCCTTCAGGCCGGCCAGAGCGATCAGGTAGTGAAAGCCCAGGAACTTCCAGTTGGCCACCAAACTCACCGCATAAAGGGCGAACTGAGGGTCACTCAGGAAGTTTGGGGCCGGCAAGCCCACGGCGTTGAAAGCCTTGGCGAGAGGTCCCGCAGCGGGAAGATAAAGGTAGATCCAGACCAAAGACGCAACGGAAACCGCCACCGCCGTAGGGGTGAACAGCAGACTCTGGTACAGCTCGGCCCAGCGTCCCGCCGTCTGGAGGGTAAGGAGGGCCAGGGCAAAAGGAAGGAGAAAGTTGCCTAGGGCAGCCAGGGCCATGTATAGCAAGCTCTGCTGCAGAAGTTGGCCGAAGAGGGGGTCCCGAAGCAAAGCCTGGTAGTTCCCCAGGCCCACGAAGCGAGCTTGGGGGCTTACCAGGTTCCACTCGTACAGGCTCAACCAGAGGTTGTGAAGGAGGGGCCAGTAGACGAAAACCAACAAAAATAAAAGGCCCGGGGCTACCAAGAGGTAGGGCTCCCAGGCCCAGGTCAGAGTTCGGGTTCCACCTCCTCTAGGATGGCTCTCTACTCGTTGCACCGCTCGCTCCCAATGAGCCGATTGATTTCCTGAGCCGCATCCTTGAGGGCCACCTCCGGGGTGGCCTGTCCAGCCAGGGCGCGCTGCACGGCGCGGAAAAGGGCTTGGCTGGCGGCCAACCCATTAGGGCCGGGGAAGCTGGTCCAAGGGACAGTGAAGGGAAGCTGCTCCACCGCGATGCGCTGGATGGGATTCTGCTCCATGAAGTCCTTAAGGTAGCGGGGGTCACGGGTAATCTCTGGCAGGAGGGGAACATAACCGGTGCCTTTGGTCCAGATGGTGAAGCCCTCGGGAGAGGTGAGGAACTCGATGAATTTCCATGCGGCCTCCTGCTTCCTAGGGTCGCGGCTAAAGACCATGAGCACGTTGCCCCCGGCGGGTAGCGCGGGCTTCTTGCCCCCGAAGGTGGGGAACCGCGCCCCTCGCAGCTCAAAGCGGCCTTGGGTCTGCTGCTGCAAACCAGCCCGGCGAGCGATGGTGGTCATGAACGCCCCTGTCTCCCCTGCCAGGAAAGCCTGTTCTCCCTGCTGGAGGGGTACGCCGAGGGCGAGCCCATCCTTTACCAGCCCTGCCCAAAGGGAGAGGGCCTCTATCGCTTCCTTGCTATCGATGCCCGAACGGTAAAATCCCGCCTCACAACGTAGTAGGGTGCCTCCGTTGGAACGGATAAGCGCCTCGATCGCCCAGTTATCGTCCAAGAGGATCAGATAGAGACCGGTCTTGCCCGTGCGCGCCTTTATCTGCTGGGCAGCCCGACGCCAACCCTCCCAGGTGCTCGGGGGCCTGTCGGGGTTTAGACCGGCCCGGCGAACGAGATCAGCGTTGTAGTAGGTTACGATGTTAGAAAGGGAATACGGCATACCTACCTGTACCCCGCCCACCTGGCCCAAGGCCAACACGTTGGGAGCAAAGCGGCGCAGGTGGCGTTCTCCGTTGTAGCGCTTGGCCAGGTCGCTAATGGGAACGTAGGGGAAATTGGCAGCGACGTAGCGGGTGTAGAGATAGCCAATCTGAGCCACATCCGGGGGGGTTCCGGCGGCTAGGGCGGCTTGCAGGTTCTGGAGCAAACCCGTGTAGGCGTTGGCATGGAACCGCTCCTCAACCTTAATCCCGGGGTTGCGTTGCTCAAAAATACGGATGAGCTCACGTACAGCTGGTAAGCCAAAAGCTTCGGTATTGATATGCCAGTACTGCAGGGTAATGGGTCCCTGAGCTATGGATAGCCCGAAGAAGGCTGCGAGAAACAGCAGGGCTCGCAACACGGCTCACCTCCCATGCGGCATTCTGAACTTCCCCAGTCATCCCACCGTCAAACCCGGATCCCGTGGCGGGTGGCTTTAACCGTTCCTGGATATGCGACCACCAGACTAGACGGCGAGCCCACGGCAGGATTGCCGGACGAAGCGGATAAGGGGAAGAAGCTCAAAGTTATCCCCCCGCGGGGGAAGTTCCAAGCCGCCTTGGAGGCGGTCAATCAAGGGGCAAAGCGCTTGGTGGAGATGGCTCGCGCCCACGACGCCCGCCCCAACCCCGTGGTGAAGGGGAGGTGGGAGCTCGTGGAGAAGGAGCCCTCCCTCTTCCCCGGCGAGAGGCGGGAGAACAAGGCGCGGCGCCTCATGAAGAAAGAGGAAGGGGAGGCCCTTGGGCGAGCGCGTGGAGCTAAGCCCTCGCCCAAGGGTTGGCTCCCCCACCCATCGTCCCGCGGGCTTTGGAGGTTCCCCGGGCCACCGGGTACACCTACTGGAGGCGGGGGTGGGGGAGCACCCCGAGTACGGGTACCGCCGGGTAGACCGGGAGCTGGGGCGCCGAGGGGGGGTGATGAACCCCAAGCGGACCCGGTGGTCGCTTCGGGGCTTCTGGCTTTCCCTGAGGCGGGCTGGGCGAAAGCCCAAGCCCAACCCCCTTTGGGGGGAGGGTGGTCTTGGCGGGGGAGGGGGCGGAGCTGAGGGCGGCGTTCCTGCGGGAGGGGGAGCCGGAGCCCTTTGCCCTGCTTTACGCGGGCTTTAGCCTGATTCCCTACACAGGAGGAAGCCTTGGGGGGGGTGGGAGGCTTCACACCTCCGGAGACTGGGGGTGGCCACCACGAGATCCCAGAATTTCTCCGGGAACGCCTCCCTTCGGAATGGGGAACTGACAAGGAGGGCGAAAGAGCTGGGTGGGGAGGGTACTCTCCCCGTTGGGATAGACGCTAGGCTAAATCCGGGGAAGAGAAGCCGAGCTATGTCCAAGATGGACTCGTGGGCGTCCAGGGCTTCCGCCTAGACGATGAGGGGGTGGGAACTGTGGCGATGGCGAACTTCCTGCGGGCGGGAAGCCCCTTCGTTGGCCACCTGGCGGTTTCAGGTAAGCGGGCCCGCTGGGATGGGTAGACTTGAGCCATGGGCCAAGCTAAGCCGATTGCCTTTCAGGCAGTTTTGCTGGTCCAGGGGGTGGCCTCGCCCCCCAAGGGGCCTGGCCACTTTCCTTCCGTCCAGGTCTTGGACCGGGTGTACCTGGTTCCTAGCCATAGCCTGGCTCCCAAGGCTCGAGCCAGTCTGCCCGGGGTGCTACAGGCCTTCCTCCGGCGGAACCCAGGTGGGGGCCCGGTTCCGGTCCTCCTTTATCCCCGGACGGAGGGGTGCCGCTTGGACCTGGGAAGGACCCTCCTCGCCAAGCTCTACACTACCGAAACTCCCCCCTTATCGCCGGGGCGCTTTAGGGTGGTGGGGTTGGTGGTGGATCGGGAAGGGGAGCACCTGAGCGTGGAGGTGCGCCCTAACCAGGAAAGGGGAGCGCTGGGGGAGGCTTTCTCCCTCTGCTTACGCTTGGACCCCTCCTTGACCGGGACCTTCTTTCCCAAAGGTCAGGCTTTGGAGCTAGTGGGTCGCCTCGAGGCCGACTTGAGCCTTAGGGTAGAGGAGGCCCGGGAGGTTTCGAGATGGGAAGGGGTCTTGCCCTAAAGGGAGGTCCCCACGCCTCCATGTGCGGTTTTTAGAAAAGAGGGGGTGTAGGGGCTATGTCACGGGCGAAGCCCGTACCTTGCCTCCCCCGGTTTTTAAACCGGAGATACATGGACCCTCCACGTCCGCTGGAGGCGGACATAGCATAGGCAGTTCACCTGTTTCGGGCGTGGGACACCTCTCCACCGGGACGTAGCCGCAATGCAGAACATCCTGGCTAAGGCCTGGAGAGGCCTTCGGGGATGGATGCGGTTTCGGCCGTGACCTGAACCACGGTCAGGCAAAGCCTATCTTGTAGCCTCGGACTTCCCATCTGAGGAGTCGTCACCGGGTGGTGGGCTCAAAGGGTTTAAGCAGAAGGGTCCAGGCCCACGCCACGCCCACCGCAAGAAGGAGTAGCAGAAAGAAGCCCCCGGCGGGATAGCCGTAAAGGCCCACCACGGGTCCCAACCCCCCTTGAAGGGCGAAGATGCCCAGCACCCCCGCCAGGTTTACTACGCCCATGGCCTGGCCTGGGTGGCGGGGGGAAAGCCGGGCGGTGTGGGCCAGAACCAGGGCGTTGAACCCACCGCCAAGGCCTAAGAAGAGGTAAGTGGGCGTGGGGGAAGCCTCCCCAATCCAGAGCCCTAAGCCTGTGGCGTAAAGGCCCATACCGAAAAGGAGCGCGCGCCCTGTTCCCCAACGCGCCGCCAGGAGGCTGCTGGCAAAGGCGCCTCCAATGGAGGCCAGGTTCAAGAGGGCAAGCGCTTGGCCCACCTCCTGGCCAGAAAGGCCCCGGGCGTAGGCATGGGCTCCTGCCCAAAAACTTTGGAGAGCGAAGAAGCCACCCAGGTAGGCTAGGGCCAGGAAGGCTAGGGGGGCAAGGCGGCGGTCCCTTTGCGGGGCGGGATCCTGCCTCCTGGCTTCCGCCTTGGGAGCCAGGGGGGCCATGACCAGCGCCAAACCCCAGGAAAGAAGAGCGAGGAGCAGGAAAACCCCCCTCCATCCCAAGGCCTCCTCGAGGGCCACCAGGGGGCCGGTGGCCGCTACGCCTCCTAGCCCTCCTAAAGCCACGGTAAGGCCGCTTAGCAGGCCTAACCGCTCGGGGAGGAGAATCTGGTAGGTCCGCAAGGCGCCCACCAGCGCCAGGGCCATTCCGGCGCCCATGAGGGCCCGGCCCAAGGCCAAAAGGGCCCAGCCCGGGGCGAGGGCGAAGGCCAGGCACCCCAGGCCGGCGAGGGCGAAGAGGGGAGGCAGCGTTCGACCCGGACCCAAGCGATCCAGGAGGGATCCCAGGGGCACTTGAGCCAGGGCGAAGGCCAGGTAAAAAACGCTCGTTAGCGCGCCCAATGCCCCGGGAGACATCTGGAATTCTTGGGCTAGGGGTTCGACGAGGGCGGCGTTGGCCGAGCGGAGAAGGTAGGAGAGGGCGTAGCCGACTGCGAAGGGCAAGAGCCTTAGCCCGAGCCCCATATCGCCTTCCAGAGGAAAGGGCCGTAGGCCAGAAGAAGGAGGCCCCCCAACGAGGCCAGGACGAAGGGCCAGATCTCCCGCCAGATGGCCTCAATAGGAAGGCCGCTTACCCGGGCGCTCATGAAAAGGTTCACCGCCACCGGCGGGGTAATCTGGCCGATGGCCATGTTCACGGTCATCACGATGCCCATCCAAACGGGGTCCCACCCCAGGTGGGCCATCACGGGGAGAAGGATGGGGAGGGTCAAATAGTAGATGCTCACCGCATCCAAAAGGGTTCCCAGGAAGAGCCAGAAAAGGTTTAAAAGACTGAGGAGAAGGGTAGGGTTCTCCCCCCAATGCAAGAGAGTCTGGGTTAGGGTCCCCACCAGTCCTACGGTGTCCGCAGTCCAAGCGAAGATGCCCGCCCAGGCCACGATGGCCATGATCACCGCGCTGGAAACCCCCGCCTGCACCAAGAGGTTGCCCAGGTCTTGCCACGTCAGGCTTCGATAGATAAAGAAGCCCACGAATAGGCCCCAAAACACCCCCACCGCTGCCGCTTCGGTGGGGGTGAAGATGCCCCCGTATATCCCGCCGAGGATCAGCAAGGGCGTTAAAAGGCCCGGGAATGCTTCCAGAAAAAGGGGCCAGGTTGAACCCGGCGCCCTTTCCACCTTGCCCCAACCCCGTGCCCTCACCACAAGCAAGGCCGCCACCCCAATGAGGCCGCCCAGGAGGATCCCCGGAAGGATGCCAGCCAAAAACTGTTGGGCTACGGAAGTGGTGGCTAAAGTGGCGTAGACGATGAGGGCAATGGAGGGAGGAATAACGATGGAGAGCTCAGCGGAGGCGGCTACAAGCCCGGCGGCAAAGCCCGGGGCATACCCCTGGCGGATCATCATGGGGATGAGGATACCCCCCAAAGCGGCCACGGTGGCCGGTCCCGAGCCGGAAACCGCGCCCCAGAACATGCCCGCTAACACCGTGGCTACCGCCGCTCCTGCCCTCCATCCCCCCACCAGGTGGAGGAGGAGCCGGACAATGCGCTCGGCGATCCCCGCCCGGTCCATCACCGCCCCGGCGAGGATGAAGAAGGGGATGGCCAGCAAGGGAAACTTGGCGATCCCCGCCTGGAAGTTGAAGGAAACCACCTGGAGGCCGAGCCCCTGGGTAGCGATGACCACAAGGGCGGCACTTCCCAGGGCTGCGGCCACGGGGACCCGGAGGAGAAGGAGGCCGAGGAAGAGGAGGACCAGGAGGGTGCCCACGACCCTACCCCCTGAGGGCCCGCCAAGCCCCCTCTAGGCTCCGCAGGGCCACCAGAAGGCAGAGAAAGGGGGTGGGGAGGGTGTAGATGGCGTTGGGGATTCCCAAGGCCGGGGAAATGGCTCCCAAGGCCAGATCGTCCAGGGCCTGTTTCCAAGACAGGTAGGCCAAGGTGGCGAAGAGGAGGCCAAAGACGAGGAAGCCCAGGGCCATGCTCCCCCGGCGCCACGGTTCGGGCAGGAATTCTGTCAGGGCCACGAACCGGATATGTGCCCCTTCAAGCCCCTCGCGGAGACCCACGGCGATGCCCAGGAGGGTGGCCCACACAAAGACGTTGACGAGCAGCTCTTCGCTGAAGGCCAGCGGGTAACGGAAGAGGTAGCGGGTCAGCACGTTGGCAAAAGCCAAGGAAACCATCCCCCCTAAGAGGAGGGCGAGGAGGATTTCCTCCAGGCGCCTGAGCATCAGCGGGCCCGTTTCTTGTCCGCCTCTGCCTGGACCACCAAGGTTCCTCCAATCTCCGTGGCCCAGCGTTGCACCACCCCTGTCACCTTGTCCCGGAATCGGCCCACTTCCAAGGGGGAGAGGACCGTGACCTGGACCCCTTGGGTTCGCAGGTAGGCTAGGGGATCGGCGATCTCCACCTTAACCCCGAGGGAGGCCAGGTACTTCAAGGCGCTGCCATCGTCCATCCCCGCCCGGGCCAGGGCCTTTTGGTAACGGGCCGCTTCCGAGGCCGCCTCCTGAATGGCCTTCTGCACCTCTGGGGGGAAGGTACGCCAGGTTTGGGCGCTAGCAGCGAAAATCAGGGGGTCTATCACGTAGTTCCAGACCGTTAAGTGGCGCTGTCCCAGTTCCCATAGCTTGTAGGGGATGATGACCCCCACGATGGGGTTTTCCTGCCCGTCAATCACCCCTTGCTGCAGAGCGGTGAGAACCTCGGCCCAGTTCATGGAGGTGGGGTTTGCCCCTAAGGCCCTGAAGGTATCGATGAAGATGGGAGCGCCCACCACCCGGATCTTGAGCCCTTGGAGGTCCTCCGGGGTGCGGATAGGCCTCTTGCTGTTGGTGAGCTGCCGGTATCCGTTCTCCCCCCAGGCTAGCGGTTCCACCCCAAGCTGCCGGAGGCGCTGGAAGATGGCCTTGCCCGCCTGGCCCTCCTCCACGGCGTCCAGCTCCTTGTAGCTGGGGAAGAAGAAGGGCAGGTTGAATAGGTTGAGCTCCTTCACTTGGGGAGACCAGTTGATGGTGGAGCCGATGGCGAAGTCCGCCACCCCTGTTCGGAGAAGCTGGAACTCGTTGGTTTGCTGCCCGGCGAAAAGCTGGCCCGAGTAGTAAACCTTGATGTTTACCCGGCCGCCCGTCTTTTCCGCCACCAGTTCGGCGAAGCGCTGGGCCCCTTGGCCCCAGGCGGTATTGGGGGCCACCACCACGGAAAGCTTGTACTCCGCCTTGAACTGCGCCGCCGCCAAGCCCAAAAGGGCCACCACCCCGAACACCCACCTTCTCATCCCTTCACCTCCTCGTAGTAGCCAAGGATTGCGCCCACGGGGTAGGTTTTCCCCACCTCCGCCAGCACCGAAACCAGCACCCCATCCGCCTCGGCTTCCACCTCCACCAGGGCCTTGTCCGTTTCTACCGTGAAGAGGGGCTCGCCCTTGCGGAAGGTTTCCCCGACCCTTTTGGCAAAGCCTTGGAAGCACCCTTCCTCCATGGTTAGACCAAGCTGGGGCATACGGAGGGGAACTAGCGCCACGTCAGGACCTCCTTCGCAGCTCGCACCAGGTCGGCCACCTGGGGGATGACGCGTTCCTCCAAGGGTGGGCTGAAGGGGATGGGCACGTGGGCTGCTCCCACCCGGACCACGGGGGCCTGGAGCCTGTTCCAAAGCTTCTCCCCTAGGGTGGCGGATATCTCCGCTCCCGGTCCCAGGAAACGCCAGGCCTCGTGGGCCACCACCATGCGGCCCGTCTTCTCCGCCGAAGCGAGGAGGGTGTCCCAGTCCAAGGGATAGAGGGTCTTAAGGTCCACCACCTCTGCCGAGATCCCGTCTTCCTCCAACTGGCGCGCCGCTTCCAGAGCCTTGTAAAGGGTGAGGCTATAGCTGACCAAGGTGACGTCCCGCCCCTCCCGCACCACCTCAGCCCGGCCGATGGGCGTCAGAACCTCCCCCTCGGGCACCGGGCCTTTGCGGGTGTATAGAGCCTTGTGCTCCAGGTAGAGAACGGGATCGTCGGAGCGGATAGCGGCTTTTAGGAGGCCCTTGGCGTCCTTAGGCGTGGCCGGGGCCACCACCTTGAAACCGGGCAGGTGGAGGAAGAGGGCCTCGAGGCTTTTGGAGTGGTGGGCCGCTGCGGAGCGGATGGCCCCGTCCGGGGCCCGGATGACCAGGGGAACCTTGAGTCGGCCTCCTGACATGTAGCGCAGGCTGGCCGCTTGGTTGGCCAGCTCGTCCATGGCGAGGAGGAGGAAATCGGCGAAGTGGATGTCCAGGACCGGCCTTGCCCCCACTAGGGCCGCCCCCAACGCCGCCCCCACCAGGGTGGGCTCGCTTATGGGGGTGTCGCGGACCCGCTCCCGCCCAAACCGTTCCGCCAATCCCTTGAACTGGCCGAAGATTCCCCCTTGCTTGGCGATGTCCTCCCCCATGAGGAAGACGGTGCGGTCGCGGGCCATCTCCTCTTCCATGGCCTCCCGCGTGGCCTCAGCGAAGGTGATCTCCCTCACCCCTCCCATGGGTAGTCCCTCACCTCCTCGGCGAAAAGGCCCTGAAGGGCCTCGTCGGGATCAGGCCATGGGCTTAACTCGGCGAAGGTCACAGCCTCCTCCAGGAGGGCATCCTCCTCGCCTTCCAGGGTCTTTATGGCTTTTTCGCCGACCCCGGCAGCGAGGAGCCTCTGCCGAGCGAGGGACACGGGGTCCCGCATACGGGCTTGGGCCACCTCTTCCCGGGAACGGTAGCGTTCGGGGTCGCCCACGTAGTGGCCCTTGAAACGGTAGGTTCGGGCCTCCAGGAAAGCTGGGCCCCCTTCCCCACGTACCCCCTGTAGGAGATCTGCCACCGCACTGTAGACTTCTTCCACGTCCTGGCCATCTGCCTGCCGGAAAGGAAGGCCGTAGGCCCGGACTAGGTCTTCCACCCGGAAGGCGTGGCTCTCCGCATGGGCGGTGGTGGAGGCGTAACCGTTGTTCTCCAGGATAAAGAGGACAGGAAGCCGCCACAGGGCTGCCAGGTTTAGCCCCTCGTGGAGGACACCCCGGCCCAGGGCCCCGTCCCCGAAGAAGGCGAAGACCACCCCCGTTTGGCCCAGGAGCCGCAACCCAAGGCCTGCCCCCACGGCGATGGGGATGCCCCCCGCCACGATGCCGTTGGCCCCTAGCATCCCGCGGTCCGGGTCAAAGAGGTGCATGCTTCCTCCCTTACCCCGGCAGACGCCGGTGGCCCGGCCAAAGAGTTCCGCCATCATGGCCCGGGGGTCTACCCCGGCCGCCAGGGCGTGCCCGTGCCCCCGGTGGGTGCTGGTGAGGTAGTCCCCGGGTCGCCGATGGGCCAAGACGCCCACGGCCACCGCCTCCTGGCCGATATAGAGGTGGACAAACCCCGGGATCTTGCCCGCCTGAAAAAGTTTCTCCACCCGTTCCTCAAAGCGACGAATTCGGTACATAAGGCGGTATAGGTTAAGGCGATCCATACACCTCTTCCCCCGTCACCATCCGGCGCAGATCCTCGCGGGCGGTCCAGAGGGCAGAGAGCTTTTCCACCCCGTAGGCCAGGGTCATCTCGGCCAAGATGACGTCGTGGCGCACGTATTCCTCCGCCACCAGGACCAAGGCGGGGTCCCGGGTACGTACCGCCCATGCCTCCCCCTGTTCCGTGAGGTTGCCCACCACCACCTCCTCGTGATCTTTGGCGACCACGAACAGCCTGGCCCTAAGCCGACCTTCCACCACGTTGGGGTCCACGAAGTGGTGGAAGTAAACCTGGCGCAAGCCAGGGTTAACCCGATCCCCGAAGAGGACGAGGCGGAGCGCCACCCCCTTGTCCTGAGCTTTCAGGAGCTCGTCCTCCAAAGCCTCTAACTGGTTCTGCCAAAGGGAAAGGGTTAGGGCCCGTCGAGCCCCTACCACCAGGGCCCTGGCCTCCTCCAGGGTTCGGGACGCTCCCTCAACCCGCCAGATGGCCCCAAGAGGCCGCTTTGGGGTCAGACGGGCCAGGCTTTCCCGGGCGCGGTCTAGGCGTCTTTGGGACTCGGCCTCGAGGCGGGCTAGGAGTTCCTCGTGGGGCACCGCGCCGTAGAAGACGCCCCGGTCTTCCTCCACCCGGTAGGCGGCTCCCCGCGCCACCAGGCGTTCCAGGGCTTGGTACACCATGGAGCGAGGTACCCCGCTCAGCTTGGCGGCTTCGTACCCGTTAAGCCGACCCTCTTGGAGCAAGGCCAAATAGACCCGGGCCTCATAGGGACTAAATCCCAGGTCTTGTAGGTCAGAAAGGGCGGACACCGCAACCTCCGGCATGCGTAGTCCTTTCCCTGACGTCTTGAGGTCGATCGTAGCACGGGTTGCGGCCTGGGTCAACCGAGGGCTTGTGCCCCGGGCTTCTCCCCCAGTAAACTCGCCTCCAACCGGAGGTGGGCGATGAAAAGATGGTTTCTGCTTGTAGCCCTTTGCGGTGTGGCGCTGGCGCAAAAACCCCAGGTGGTTATCGGCACCGGGGGTGTGGGCGGGGTGTACTTCTACTACGGCACGGCGGTGGCGGAGATCCTCAACAAGGCTGGCGTGGTCCAGGCCCAGGCCATGCAGTCGGGCGGGTCCATGGAAAACCTCATGCTCCTGCGAGACCGTACGGACCCCGCCCGGAGTCTCTACTACTGTGGCACCGTGCTCCCCGACGCTGCCCTTCTTGCCCTGCAAGGGGAGGAGCGCTTCCAGGGAAAACCCGCGCCTGTACGCATCCTTTTCACCATGTACCCTAACTACTTCCACGTGGTGACCACGGAGGATAGCGGCATCCGGGTTCTCCAAGACCTCAAGGGAAGGCGTGTTTCCACAGAGGTAGCCGGGGGAATCATCGAGTACGAGGCCAGGATTCTGATGTCCGCTGCCATACCCGGCTTTGATCCGAAAACCCACTTCGGCAAGTGGGAACGGGTGCGGGTGGCAGAGGCGGCCCAGATGCTCTCCGAAGGGAATCTGGATGCGTTCTTCTGGTCCGGGGGGTTGCCCACGGGGAGCATCTTGGAGCTTTCCGGGAGTCTTGCCCGCAAGGGGAAGCGCCTTTCCCTGGTCCCCCTCCCGCCGCAAAGTACCCCCGTGCAGGTGCTCCAGCGCCGCTTCCCCGGGGTGGTGGACACGGGGGTCATTCCCAAGAGCGTTTACAACACGCGGTACGATGCGCCCACCCTTACCTTCTGGAACCTTTTCGTCTGTCCGGCAAGCCTTCCCGAGGAGGTGGCCTACGCCATGGTCAAGGCGGTCTTTGAAAACCTCTCTTCCCTCCATGCCGCCGTGGCCCCTGCCCGGGACACCACCTTAGAAAGCGCGATTCGCTCCCGGGGTGGAAAGGTGCCTTACCACGAAGGGGCTGTGCGCTACTTCCGGGAGAAGGGGGTGTGGCGCTAGGGCATCCGGTAAGCGAGCCAAAGGGCCTCCATGGTGGAAAGGCGGGTTTGGGGGAGGAGTTCGTAAGGGGTTAGGTTGTGGACGCGAAGCAGGGGCGGCTCCCCCAGGTCTAGGATCGAGAGCCCGCAAGGGTGCACCTCGAGGGGAAGGAAGCCCTCTTTGCCGGTCAGGGCATAGGAAAGCAGGGCCCGGATAACCCCTCCGTGGGCCACTAGGAGCAGGGTATCCCAGGGCCTTAGCAAGAGGCGCTCGTAGGTGGGAAGGACCCGGGCCAGGAAGTCCGCATACCGCTCCCCGCCTAGGAAGCGCTCCGAGAGGTCTCGGGGATGGAAGGCTTCCTGAAACGCCCGCTGGGGGTCTGGAAGGTCCTTTAGCCGTCCTGGTCGGATCTCTTGGAACTCGGGCCAAGCCTCCACGGGGACGTTCCGGCCCTTGAGAAGGATGCGGAGGGTTTCCTCTGTGCGAGGGACGCCCGTGTGGATGGCAAGGTCCAGGGGCACCTCGCGGAGGAGTTCTCCCACGGCTTCCGCCTGTTTTCTTCCCGTGTCCGTGAGGCCCACGCCCTCAGGGGGCACCGGCTTTCCCTCAGGGAAGTAGTCCACCTCGCCGTGGCGCAGGAGAAGAAGCCGCCTTCTCATGGGTAGCGCTCCAAGTACTTGGGGTTTGCCACCGTTAGCTTGCGGGCCACGTGCGCTTTGAGGAAGGCCTCCGTTCCTGGGGGTGCTTCTCCTCGGCGGATCCTTTCGGCGAGGAGGCGGAGGAGCTCTTCCAGAGGGGCTTCCACGCCCAGGAGGGAGACTAGGGCCTGGCGGTCCTCTCCCTTCAGGGCTTCCCCCAGGGTTAACTCCCGCCGGGCGATGCCCAGGGCGTTTAAGGCCACAAGGGTTTGGAAGCGAAGTCTCGGATCTTGGAGGGTGGGGAGGATTTCCCGTTCCACGAACTCCGACACGGCTTCCAAGAGCTCGTCCAGGGTGGGCCTATCCATGGCGCTCCAGGAGAAATAGGATCTCGTATTCCATCTCTGCCGCAAGCCTTCCTAGGACCGCCAGCTCCACGCTTCGTTCCTCCCCTTTCAGGTGCCTGCGGGCCTGCTTGAGCGCTCCCAGGCCCCAGCGCACGTTGCCCAAGACCTCCCACCAGAAAAGCTCCTCCTCGCCAATATCTTGGCCCGTAAGGGCGTTGTAGCGCTCCAGAAAAGGACCTGCCTCGCCCACACCTCCTAGGCGCTTGGCGTCCTCGCCGAACCGCCAGGCCCGCACTAGGGGCCAGGCTAAATCTTCCCTGGGATCTCCTAGATGGGCGAATTCCCAGTCCAGGACAGCCACAAGCCCTTCTTCGTTCACGAGAAGGTTGCCGATGCGGAAGTCGCCGTGGACCAGGACCAGGGGACGGGGGTTTGGAGGGTGCTCCAGGAGCCAACGGAGACCCCATTCCAGGGCAGGGTGGGGCTCCGCCAGGCCATCCAGGTCTTGGTAGGCTAGGTCCAGGGCGGTGCGCCAGGGCGGATGCGCGGGCTTGGGGAGGAAGGGAATCCGTTCCAAGGGGATGGTGTGGATCTTGGCGAGCTCTTCCGCCATGGCTTGGGGTAAGGCCTTCCTGGCCCGCTCAAACTCCGGCCGCCGCACCACCCGGGTCCCGATGGACTCCCCCTCGAGGCGCCGCATGAGGAAGGCCTCCCGGCCCTCCAGGTCGGGGAAATAGGCCAAGGGTTCCGGGACCCGTACCCCGTGGGCCTGGGCCAGTTGCAGGATGCGGAACTCCGTGGCCAGGCTGAGGGTGTCCCGGTAGATAACCCCACCCCCGGCCCGGCGCAGGAAGAGCGGGTGGAGCGTTTCCCCCAGGCGGTAGTCCACGGCCCAGGCCTCCTTGGAGGCCCCTCCGGGGAGGCGTTGCAGCCGGATTACCTCTCCCGGGCCTAGAACTTCTTCTAAGGCGCTTCCCAGCGCTTCCCTCATGGCCTAAGCCCTTTGTAAAGCGCCCGTTTACCCACGGAGGCGCGGTGGACCTCGCTGGGCCCGTCGTAAATGCGGAAGGGGCGCACCTCCCGGTAAAAGATGGAGAGGGGGATGTCCTCGCTGATGCCCAAGGCCCCGGTGATCTGTACCGCACGGTCCACGGCCCGGCTCACCGCCTCGGAGACGAAGACCTTGGCCATGGAGGCCTCGTGGCGGATCCGCTCCCCCCGGTCCAGCTTCCAGGCGGCGTGCCAGACCATGAGCCGGGCGGCGTGGAGCTCAATGTGGCTGTCGGCGATCATGAACTGTACGGCCTGGTGCTCCGCCAGCTTCCTGCCGAAGGAGTCCCGTTGAAGGGCATAGGCCTGGGCTAGCTCCGTGGCCCGCACCCCCACGCCCAGCCAGCGCATGCAATGGGTCAGCCGCGCGGGGTCTAAGCGGAGCTCGGCGTATTCAAACCCCTTGCCCACCTCGCCCAAGACGGCATCCTCCCCCACCTCGCATCCTTCCAGGACCAGCTCCCCGTGCCCGCCCACCGACCAGTGGTCCATGGTGGGGATGGTGCGCACCAGCCTGAGCCCGGGGTTTTCCCGGTCCACCAGGAAGAGAGTGGGTCCCTCTTCCGCCCGGGCCAGGACGAGGAAAAAGGCCGCCCCCTCTGCCCCGGTGGTGAACCACTTGCGTCCCTCCAAGACAAAGCCCTTGCCCTTACGCCGAGCTGTGGCCTTGAGGAGGGTAGGGTCCGCCCCTGCTCCCATGGGCTCGGTCATGGCGAAGCCGCTCCGAACCTCGCCTGCGGCCAAGGGCACCAGGTAGCGCTCTTTCTGCTTTGGGTTGGCCACCTTGTGCAGGAGGTGCATATTCCCCTCGTCCGGCGCAGCGGCGTTGAGGGCCCGGGGGCCTAGGAGGCTTCTTCCCGCCTCCTCCAGAATTGCCGCAAGCTGAGTCCAAGAAAGCCCCAGGCCGCCCAGCTCCTTGGGCATATGGGGCAGGAAGATCCCCCAAGCCCGTGCCTCCTGCTGAAGCGTTTGGGTGAGGGCCTCGAGGTTAGCCGGTGTTGCCTCCTTCTCCCGAGGGATGACCCGCTCCTCCAGGAAGGCCCGTACCCGTTCCCTCAATGCTTCCGTCTCCTGCCCCAGAGAGAACTCCATCCCGCACCTCCTTCGGGGCGAAGTGTTTGGTGAGGAAGCGGTAGAAGCGGCGGATCATCCGCTCCTGCCGCTCCATGCTGGAGAGCACCTCGCCCGCTTTGCGCCACATGGCCCAAAGATCCTCATCCGACAGGGGGATGTCCTCCCGGCGCCAATCCTGGCGATAAGTCCCGTCGGGATGGAAGACGGCCTTCTTGAGGGCCATTATCTTGCGTATCTCTTCCAAGGTAAAGCCTAACTGGTTGAGGTCTTGGATGTCCTGAACTAGGTAAAGGGCGAACTCGGTGTAAAGTTTCCGACCCCCTTGGGTGAGGGCTCCCGGCTCCAAAAGGCCAAGCTGGGCATAGTGTTGCAGGATGCGCCGCGAAACCCCACTTGCGCGGGCGAGGTCGCTCAGGGTGTATAGCGAAGGCAGCGTTGGGGGCATGGCCGCAGTTTAGCACAACGCACAAGCAAAGTGAACATAAGTGTTCACTCTTGACATCGCTTGTTCAAAACCCTATAGTAGGCGCAAAGCGCGGAGGGAAGAATGGCGGCCTATTGGGAGGCGGAGCTGGAGACCATGCCGCGGCAAGCCCTGGAAGCCTTGCAGCTAGAGCGCCTTCGGTACCAGGTAGAGCGCCTTAGCCGCGAAAGTCCCTTCTTTTGCGAGAAATGGGCTGGGGTTCCCCTGGAAGTCCGCCACCTGGAGGACCTCACCCGCTTTCCTGTGGTCACCAAACAGGAACTTAGGGAGGAGCAGCGCCTCCACCCCCCCTTAGGGCGCTATGTGCTGGCTCCCCGGGCGGCCTGGCGGGAGTACCACCCAAGCAGCGGTACCACCGGCTTCCCGGTGGGCACGGTTTGGAGCGAAAAGGACCTGGAAAACATCACCCAGGTGACGGCAAGGACGCTCTTCGCTTACGGCCTGCGGTTGGGGGACACCTTACTGAATGGGTTTAGCTATGGCCTGTGGGTTGCGGGGATCGCTGTCCACCACGCTGCCCGAGCCCTTGGCCTCTTCGTATTGCCGGTGGGCGCCGGGCAGACGGAACGCCACCTGGAGCTGTTGTCCCGTTTTCGGCCCCAAGCCCTAACCGCCACGCCATCCTTCGGGCTTTTTCTGGCCGAGGTCCTAAAAGAGCGGGGGATAGAGAGCCCCTTGCGCATAGGCGCCTTTGGTGGGGAAGCGGGAACGGAAAACCCCGCTACCCGGAATCGGCTGGAGCAGGGCTTGGGCCTGCGCGCCTATGACTACTACGGCCTGGCAGAGATGGGCCCCACCTTCGCTGGGGAGTGCGAGTTCCAGGCGGGGCTTCACTTCGCCGAAGACCACTACCTGGTGGAGGTGGTGGACCCCGAAACCAAAGAGCCCGTTCCCGAGGGGGAAGTGGGGGTTCTGGTCCTCACCCACCTTACCCGCGAGGCTACCCCCCTGGTGCGCTACTACACCGGGGATTTGGCCCGCATTACCAAAGAGCGCTGCCCTTGCGGCCGCACGCACCTGCGGGCCGTTGGGGGCATCTTGGGCCGGGCGGACGATCTCGTGGTCTACCGGGGGGCCAAGTTTTATCCCAGCCAGGTGGAGGAGGTGGTGCGGCGTTTCCCCGAGCTTTCCAGCGAGTACCGCATAGAGGTCCTCGAGGCGGATGGAGTGGCGAAGGAGGTGACGGTGGTGGTGGAGCTAGCCCGTCCCCTAGACGTGGGTGAGGGGCTTTTGCAGAGGATCCGCCAGCGCCTTAAGGAGGCTTTGGGGGTAACCCCAGGGGTTCGCCTCGAGGCCCCAGGCACCTTGGAGCGCACGGCCTTTAAGGCCAAGCGGGTGGTGAAGCATGCCGGGGCTTGAGGGGCTTCCGGTACTGGTGGTGGGGGCCACACGCGGGATCGGTCTGGCGGTGGCCCAGGAGCTTGCCCGTCGTGGCGCCAAGCTAGGCGTTACGGGGCGAGATCCGGAACGGGTGCGGGGGGTGGCCCAGCGGCTTGGGGCTTGGGGCATGGCGGTGGACGTGCGGGAGCGGGAGAGGGTGGCCGAAGCCGTGGCCCACTTTGCCAAGGACGTGGGGCTTTATGGCCTGGTGTACAACGCTGGCACCAGTCCCGCCTTCACCCGGGCCGATCGTTTGCCCCTAGAGGTCTGGGACGAGGTGCTCGCCGTGAACCTCACCGGGGCCTTTGTGGCGGCACGGGCCTTCGCCGAGGTGCTTTCGGGCCCAGGGAGCCTGGTTCTGGTGGGTTCGGTCCTGGGCTTCCGGGGTGGCGCCCGTCTGGCCGCCTACACCGCCTCCAAGGCGGGGCTTTGGGGGCTCGCCCGCTCGTTGGCCTTGGACTGGGTGGAACGGGGCATTCGGGTGAACTTCGTGGCCCCAGGTTGGACGGAAACGGAGATGACCGAAAGCTTGCGGAGCCATCCCAGGCTCGGGCCCGCTATCCTTCAGGAAATCCCCTTGAGGCGGATGGCCCGCCCTGAGGAGGTGGCGAGGATGGTGGCGTTTCTTTTGGAGCCGGAAAACGCTTACTTGACGGGAGGCGTCTACGCCGTGGATGGCGGCGTGGGAGCGAGGTAGGAGGTGGCCGATGAAGGCGTTACGGTGGCTTCCGGTTTTGGCGTTGGCGGTCGGCTTGGCATGGGCGCAGGGCCAGCAGCCCATCAAGGTAGGGGCGCTTTTTATCCTGAGCGGCAACTTTGCGGGTTACGGTAAGTCGGGCTCACAAGGGGCGCAGTTGGCGGTGGACGAGATCAACGCCCGTGGGGGTGTGCTGGGCCGCCCCTTGCAACTCATCGTGGTGGACGATCAAGGGAACCCGGAGGTGGGGGTAAGGGAGGCCCGCAGGCTGGTCCTTCAGGAGAAGGTGGACGTGCTTTTTGGTATCGACTCGAGCTCGGTTTCCCTGGCGGTGGCGCCCCTCACCGATGAGTACAAGATTCCCTTGGTGGTCACCCATGCGGCGACCCCTACCCTCACGGAGCAGTGCCGGCCCTACGTGTTCCGCACCTCCAACAACGCCCGCATGGACGCCTGGGCGGCTGCGGCTTTGGCGGCCACCTTACCGGTGAAGCGCTGGGCGAACATCGGTCCTGACTACGAGTTTGGCCGGGTTTCCTGGCAAGATTTCATCACGAGGCTGAAGCAACTCCGGCCGGATGTGGAGGTGGTGAGCGAGCAGTGGCCCCGCTTTGGTTCCACGGATTACGCCAGCTTTATCACCGCTCTCATGCGGGCTCGGCCGGAAGGGGTTTTCTCCACCCTTTGGGCGGGGGACATGGTCATCTTTGCGCGCCAAGCCAAGGCCTTTGGCTTCTTCAATCAGGTGCGCTACTTTGTGAACCCCGTGGGAGCGGCCCTGGAGGTCCTTGGGCCCCTGGGTAAGGAAGCTCCGGAAGGCCTTCTGGTTTCCGCGCGCTACTGGTTCCTGTACCCGAACACCGAGCGGAACCGGGCTTTTGTGGAGGCCTACCGAAAGCGCTTCAACGAATACCCCAGCTACAACGCCCAGGAGGCCTATGCCGGGATGCACATGCTTGCCTTGGCCATCCAAAAGGCCCGCTCTACGCAGGCGGAGGCGGTGCGACGCGCTTTTGAGGCCGACGGTGGGCTCACCTATGAGGCCCCCGAAGGGCGCAAGCGCATGCGCCCCGAGGACCACCAGGTGTTCGAGGGACTTGTGTGGGGCTACACCAAGCATAGCCCCGAGTATCCCTTCGCGATTCTGGATCGCATGCGCATCATCCCGGCCACGGACACGGTTTACCCCACGCAGTGCAAGCGGTAGAACATGGATTTGGGCTTCTACCTACTCCAGCTCGTCACCGGCTTAGCCTACGCCAGCACCCTCTTCCTCTTGGCCGTGGGGCTTTCCCTCATCTTTGGGGCCATGGGCATCGTGAACTTCGCCCATGGTTCCTTTTACATGCTTGGGGCGTATTTGCTGTACGCCTTCACCCGGGGCCAGGGGGAAGGCTTTTGGTGGGGGCTTTTGCTGGTGGCGGCGGCGGGGATGGTGATCGGAGCGGTGGTGGAGCGCCTTTTCATCCGGCCCATCTACCGTAGGCCGGAGGAGTACCAGATCCTCCTCACCTATGCCCTTCTTCTGATCCTCGAGGATCTCGTACGCTTTGCTTTTGGCGCCGCCTACCGCTCTTTCCCCTTGCCCCCCACTTTCGCTTCGCCGCTCTTTCTCCTGGGGACTCCCTTTCCCAGCTACTACCTCTTCCTGGTGGGTCTGGCCGCCACGGTGGCCTTGCTTCTATGGCTCTTCCTCCAGCGCACCCGGCTTGGCGTGTGGGTACGGGCGGCCACCCAGGACCGGGAGATGCTGGAGGCCTTGGGGGTCAACGTTCCCTTGCTCTACACCTCGGTGTTCGCTGGGGGTATCGCCCTCGCCGCCTTGGGCGGGGCAGCCCTCCTCCCCCTCCAGGCCGCCACCCCGGGTATGGCGGTGGATGCGGTGATCCAGGCCTTTATCGTGGTGGTGATCGGGGGACTGGGTAGCGTTTGGGGCGCCCTCTTGGGGGCGGTGCTGATGGGGCTTATCCAGGCCTTTGGCATCCTTGTTCTCCCGGAGATGACCATGGTGTTCCCCTTTGCCCTGATGGCCATGGTCCTGCTGCTTCGTCCTTGGGGCCTCTTGGGGCGTCCCCCGGCGGTGCGGACATGAGGCTTCTCCTTCTCTTCGCCTTCCTGGCGGCCTTGGGCCCGGCCCTCTCGGAATACGGACTGAAACTGCTCAGCGAGGCGTTGATCTTGGGCCTTTACGCCATGGCCTTTAACCTCCAGTTTCACCAGGCGGGCCTGCTCTCTTTTGGCCAGGCGGCCTTCTTCGGCGTGGGGGCCTACACCATGGCCCTTTTGGTAAGCCGGGCGGGATGGCCTTTCCTCCCCACTCTGCCCGTTGCCCTTTTGGCCTCAGGCTTAGCGGCTGCCGCTATCGGGTTTTTAAGCCTTCGTCTCACCCGCATCTACTTCACCATGCTTACCTTGGCCTTTGCCCAGTTGCTTTACGCCGTGGTCCACAAGTGGTATGCCTTCACCGGGGGGGATAACGGGATCACGGACCTAAGGCCCCAAGGGGCCTTCGGGGAAAGCCTCCCCTTTTACTACCTGAGCCTTGCGGCCTTCGCCCTAGGGGTGAGCTTCCTGGCCCTTCTGCAACGGTCGCCCTTTGGGTACGCCCTCCGAGGGCTGCGGGACAACCGGGCCCGTGCCGAGGCGGTGGGAATCGGGGGGTTCAGCCACCTCCTCCTGGCCTTTGTGCTCTCGGGCCTCCTATCCGGGTTGGCGGGGGCGCTCCAAGGGGCATTGCAGCGTTCCGTTTTTCCCGAGTACCTCTTCTGGACCCGTTCGGCGGAGGCCATCCTGGCCACCATCCTTGGGGGAAGCGGGGTCTTCCTCGGGCCCGCCGTGGGCGCAGCGGCCTTCCTCTTCCTGCGGGTATGGGTTCAGGCCCAAACGGAGTACTGGCCCTTTTTCCTAGGGGTTATCCTCCTCCTTACCGTGCTCTTCTTCCCCTCGGGGCTTGCCGGGGTGGGGGAGAGGGTGGCCCGGAGGCTTTGGAGGGTGCGTCGTGGCGCTCCTCAAGGTTGACCGGATTTACAAGTCCTTCCAAGGCTTTTTGGCCTTGGGTGGGGTTTCCTTGCAAGTCCAGGAGAGGACCTTTCACGCCCTGGTGGGGCCCAACGGGGCGGGCAAGACCACGCTTTTCAACGTGGTCACTGGGCGCCTGGTGCCGGACCAGGGTAGGGTCTTCTTTCGGGGGGCCGAGATCACGGGCTGGTCCACGCCCAAGGTGGCCAGGCTGGGCATCGCCATTGCCTTCCAAAGGGCGCAACCCTTCGCCTCCATGACGGTGTTGGAGGCGGTGGTCCTGGCCCGCCTGGGGTATACCGGGCAAACCTTTCGCCTCCTCAGGCCCCTTTCTGCTTTTCCTGAGGCCCAGGCCAAGGCGCAGGCGGCCTTGGCCAAGGTGGGCCTCGAGGCGCACGCCATGCGCCGGGTGGCGGAGTTGCCCTTGGGCGACCTCAAACGCCTGGACGTGGCCATGGCCTTGGTGGCCGAACCCGAAATCCTCCTTCTGGACGAGCCCTTGGCCGGACTATCCCGGGCGGAGCGCCGACGCATGGTGGACTTTATCGGGGACTTGTTGCGGCGGGAAGGCGTTACCCTCCTCTTTACCGAGCACGACACGGAGGCGGTGCTGGCCCTGGCGGACCGGGTGACCGTCCTTCACCAGGGGCGGGTGTTGGCGGAAGGAACCCCTGAGGAGATCCGGGGCGATAGCGCGGTGCGCGCTGCCTTTTTGGGAGGAGGCGCATGAGCCTGGTGGTGGAGGGTTTGTGGGCGGGATACGGAGAGATCCCGGTCCTGCACGGCATCAGCTTGCGGGTAGAGGACGGGGAGGTGGTGGCCCTTCTGGGACGGAACGGCGCCGGCAAGACCACCCTGATCAAGGCGATCATGGGCCTGGTGCGGCGCTTCTCTGGACGGGTCCTTTACCGGGGCCAGGACGTTTCCGTTTGGCCCCCTTATAGACGGGCTCAGCTTGGGCTAGGCTACGTTCCCGACGACCGCCGGATCTTCCCGGAACTTTCCGTGAGGGAAAACCTCCTAGTGGCGGCGCGGCCTGGCCCTTGGACCCTTGAACGGGTGTTTGATGTTCTTCCCCGGCTAGCGGAGATCCAAAACCGCCGTGGGGGGCTCCTTTCCGGCGGCGAGCAACAGATGCTCACCATCGCCCGCACCCTATTGACCCATCCTCGACTTCTCCTTCTGGACGAGCCCACGGAGGGCCTTGCTCCCCTCATCGTGGAGGAGATCGCCCGCCTGGTCCTGGCGTTGAAGGCAGAGGGCTTGCCCATCCTGTTGGCGGAGCAAAACCTCCGCTTCACGGGGAAGGTGGCGGACCGGGCCTACGTTCTGGAAACGGGGGAGGTGCGCTTGGAGGGCCGGATGGAGGACCTGGTTCAGAGCGACGAGGTGGTGTCCCTGCTTTCCCTTTAGCGCTTAGAGGTTCAGCGGGCGTTCCCCCCCAGGAGCCTCGCCAGGAGGGGTACCAGGAGGAAGAGGAGAAACACGCGTACTGTGTGGAAGAGCCCCACGAGCCCGGCATCCCCTCCCTCGGCGCGGTTCAAGGGGCCCATGCCGGTGATGCCCCCGGGGGAAAGGGCGAAGAAGAGGGTGTGGGGGCTCAGGCCCAGAAGGCGGGCGTAAAGGAAGGCTAGGGCCAAGGCTAGAGCCAGAAAGCCCAAGCCTGCCAGGACCGCCCAGGGCAAGAGCCATCCCTGGAGGAGTTCCCTACGGAAGCTGAGGCCCACGGCCACCCCGGCTAGGAGTTGGGCCGTCACGTCCAGACCCGCTGGCGTGGGGACGGGAGCCGACGAGAGGACCTGGTAAAGGCCTGCGCCCAGCATGGCCCCCACCACCGCTCCCCCGGGGAGGCCCAAGCGGTGAAAGGCTATGCCCACGAGGAGTCCCATGAGAAGAGGGCGTAGGAGCTCCATGCACTTGGGTATATCCCTGACAGGCGGTCGGGGGCAAGGCCGGGGGTATAGCCCCTTCCGTGAAAGAGGCTCCCCCAGGGGCTTGTGCCCTCGGCAACGAGCGGGAAAAAAACGAAAAAGCCTTGTCCGAGAAGGGGTCTTGGCGTATAGTCCCCCTTGTAGGCATAACCGAGGAGGTGAAGGCGATGCGTAAGGGAACGGCGTGGCTTTTGGTTTTGCTCGGGGCTTGGGCTTTGGGGCAGCAGTCCCGGCCAGCCTCTGACCCTGGGGTGGTGGAGGCAGCCCGCAAGGAGGGGCGGCTCATCATCTACTCGGCCACGGACCAGGCGAGCGCCCAAGCTCTGTTGGACGACTTCCGCCGTCTGTACCCGTTCATCCAGATTGAGTACAACGATTTGGGGACGCAGGCCATTTACGACCGTTTTGTGAGCGAAACGGCGGCCGGGGCGCGGAGTGCGGACCTCCTCTGGTCTAGCGCCATGGAACTCCAGGTGAAGCTGGCGAGCGAGGGGTACGCCTTGCCCTACGACTCCCCCGAGGCCAAGAACTGGCCGGCCAACGCGCGCCTGGAGAACCTCGCCTACGGCACGACCCTCGAGCCGGCGGTGGTGGTTTTTAACCGCCGCTTCCTCAAGCCGGAGGAGGTCCCCACCACCCGCGAGGGCCTGGTGCGCCTCCTGCAGGAGCCCAGGATGCGGGGGCGGGTGGCCACCTGGGACCCCGAGCGGAGCGCCGTGGGCTTCACCATCCTTAAGGCGGACTACGACCAGTACCCGGCCTTCCAAAACCTGGTGCGGGCCTTTGGCCGAGCCCAGGCCGCCCTCTATTCCTCCACGGGAGCGGCCTTTGAAAAGGTTATCTCCGGGGAGCATTACAGAAAAGGGGGTGTGGGGGCCATAACGCCCCGGTTTTCAAACCGGGGATACATGGACCCCCACGCGCTCCTTCGGAGCGCATAGCGGGATAAACGAAAAGCGCGCTATCCTACGTGGAGGACGGGGATGCGCAAAGCCTTCAAGTACCGCCTCTACCCCACCCAACCCCAGGCCAAGGACCTGGAGCGCACCCTAGACCTCTGCCGCCACCTCTACAACGCCGCCTTGCAGGAGAGGAGAGAGGCCTACAAGAAGGCGAAGAGAAGCGTGTCCTTCTCCGAGCAAACG
>NZ_BSRG01000015.1 GCF_040363165.1 Thermus sp. LT1-2-5
TTGAGCTACGATCTTTACTACATCAAGCATCTTTCCTTCTGGTTGGATCTTCGGATACTGGTGAAGACTCTTTGGGTCATCGGGACCGGTTTTGGTGCGCGTTGAGGTGGGGTATGGATGGTGGGTAAGCGCATTTCCACGGGAACCGCTTTCAGACCCGACGTTCAAAGTATGCCGCGCGGGGCCGAGCATACGTAGAAGTTTGGGGGGCCTCGTTTGGGTCCCGTGTTGCTTACGGGCTAGTGGGGTTGGAGCAGGAAGTGGGATAGGGGGGTGCGGTAGGGTTAGCTTTAGGCGGAGGGTAAGGCGCAGTCGCGAGGGCATAGAGGGAAGCCTGGCGACAAAGTGGCCGGAGAATTGCGGTGAAGACGCCATGGCTATTAGCATTTGCTTGCCCACCCCCTCATTTCGTGGCCGATGAGCCTCTATCCTCCAGCCTCGTGAAAACGTTGGGAGGGAAGGTGAGATCACAGGGGGTTTGACGACAGGGCGTTTTTGCCCTACAATCCCCCTTGGACGCTGGGGCGTCGTCTAATGGCAGGACAGCGGACTTTGGATCCGCCGGTCGTGGTTCGAGTCCACGCGCCCCAGCCAGATTTTTTTCATAGCCTTTTCGCAACTCCTGTGTAAACTGGCGCCGTGGCGGCAGAGTATCCGGGGCTTCTTCTATTAAGCCGCAACGAGGCGCTGCGGGCCTATGCGGAACTGGCCCTTTTGGAAAGGGGATACCCTGTGGCCTACTTCGACTCGGCCAGGGAGGGGCTCTTTTGGCTTTTGGACCACACCCCCAAGGCCATCCTCTTGGACGAGGACCTGGACGTGGACCCCTTCGCTGTGGCCGCGCGCATCCGCCATGTGAAGCGGCTCAAGGAGGTGCCTTTGGCGGTGCTCATCTCCCCCTCGGAACGGCTTCGCATCACGGCGGAGGTGGTCCGGGTTTTGCCCTTAGAAAAGCCCTTAAGCCGCGAAAAGCTTTTCCGCTTTTTGCGCCTTTCTCCCCAACAGGGGGAGCTTGGGTAAACTGGTGGGCGTGCGGGTGCTCCGCTGGCTCGTCATGGTGCTGCTGGGGCTTTTGGTGGGGGGGAGCCTCGCCTTGGGCTATCTGGCCTACGCCTACACCCGGAACCTGCCGGACCTTTCGCAGTTTGAGCGTCTCCGCCTCACCGCCACCTCGGTTTTGTATGCCCGGGACGGCACGCCCTTGGCCCAGATCGCCAGCGTGGAGGAGGGGCGGGCCATCCACCGGAGCCTGGTGCGCCTAAAAGATGTGTCCCCGGCGGCGGTGGCGGCCATCGTTTTCTCCGAGGACCGCCGCTATTTCCAGCATTACGGAGTGGACTTTCTGAGGCTTCTCGGGGCGCTTTACGCCATCGCCCGGGGGGACTTACAGGGGGGAAGCACCATCACCACCCAGGTCATCAAGAACACCCTCCTCAAGGAGCTGGCCCAGGCCCGCTCCCTGGAGCGCAAGTTCAAGGAATGGGCCTTGGCCCTGGAGCTAGAGCGGCGCTACACCAAGGAAGAGATCCTGGAAATGTACCTAAACGTGGTGCCCTGGGGCGGGAACGCCGTGGGGATTAAGGGGGCGGCGGAGGCTTACTTTGGCAAGGACCCCGCTGCCTTGACCCTGGCGGAGGGGCTTTACCTAGCCTCCCTCATCCCCGCCCCCAACGCCCGCTACCAGGACCTGAAGGGGGTGCGGGAGCGGATGCGCCTCCTTCTGGACCAGATGGTGGCTGAGGGGTGGGTGAGCCCCGAGCTGGCGGAGGCCAGCTGGCGGGAGCCCTTGGTGCCCAAGGGCTGGCGAGCCCGCTACGACGGGGAGGGAAACCTTTTGGAGGCCCAGCTGGTGGACCCCGAAGCCCGGCTGGTGCGCCAGATGGACTTCCGCATGGCCCCTCACTTCGTCTTGGAGGTGCGGCGCTTCCTCGAGGCCCGCTTTGGCCGGGAGAAGGTGTACGGGGAAGGGGGACTAAAGGTCTACACCACCTTGGACCCCGCCATGCAAAGGGCAGCGGAACGGGCGGCCAAGGAGGCCCGCCTGCCGGAAGGGGCGGAGCTCGCCATCGTGGGCCTGGACCCGGAAACGGGGGAGGTCTTGGCCCTGGTGGGGGGCATCCGGCGGGAAGGGGATGAGTACAACCGGGCCACCCGGGCCCTACGGAACCCGGGAAGTGCGGTGAAGCCCTTCGTGTACGCCACCGCCTTCGAGGAGGGCTTCACGCAGGCCACCTTGGTGCCTGATCGCCCTCTGGAGTTCCCCGATCCCAGCCAGCCCGGGGGGGTGTGGCGGCCCAAGAACTTCTCCGGGACCTTCCTCAACCGGGAGATCAGTGTGCGCTACGCCTTGGACCTCTCCTTGAACCTTCCCGCCATTTACACCGCCAACGCCATCGGGGTGGAGAAGGTGGCGCAAAAGCTTTCCCAGGCGGGCTTCGCCGTGCGCTACCCCACCTTGGCCATCGCCATCGGCGGGGCCTCCATCACCCCCGTGGACCTGGCCGCCGCCTACGCCGCCTTTGTGAACGGGGGGTACCGGGTGTCGCCCCTCTACGTTCTAAGGGTGGAGGATGCGGAGGGAAGGGTGCTCTACCAGGCCTCCCCGGAGCGGCGCCCCCTCTTTAGCCCCCAGGTGGCGTACCAAGGGTGGGACCTGCTAAAGGGCTACGTCTACGACCTGGGGGAGAAGGGTCTGGCCAAGGGGGCCCGCATCCCGGGGCGGGTGGTGGGGGGGAAGACGGGGACCACCAACGAGGCCAGGGACCTCTGGTTTGCCGGGGTAACCCGGGGGCTTTCCGCCGTGGTTTGGGTGGGCCGGGACGACAACCGGCCCTTGCGCATGGGGGGGCGGGAGCCTTCCAGCTCCGTGGTGAACCCCCCCATTTGGCGGGCCTTCGTGGCGGAGGCCTTGCGGGGCCGCCCCGGGGGCGACTTTCCCCCGCCTTCAGGGCTTGTGCAGGCGCGGGTGGACCTGGTTTCGGGATTGCCCTCGCAAGCGGGCGTGGCCATGTGGTTCCCCCAGGGCAAGGTGCCCCTTCCCCCGGTGGTGCCGCCTTCGGAAACAGCCCCTCCCTCTTCGCCTGAGCCCACGGGCCAGGGGGCCCCAGAGGCTTCCCCCGAACCGATGCCTTTGGAGGAATCCCATGGAACATCGCCCTGACCTGAGCCACGTGCGCATCGTCTTGGTGGAGCCGCAAGAGCCCATGAACGTGGGGGCCGTGGCCCGGGCCATGCGCAACTTCGGCCTATCCCGGCTTTACGTGGTCAACCCTCACCCCCGGGTGGGGCCGCCTTGGGCCCGGGAGGCCTACTGGCTGGCGGTGCATGCGGAGGACGTCTTAGACCGGGCGGTGGTGGCCCCCACCCTCCAGGAGGCCTTGGCGGGGACCCACTTCGTGGTGGCCACCACGGGCCGCCCCCGGGAGCTTTACCCTGCCCCCGTGGCCCCGGTTTGGGAGGTGCCGCGCCACGTCCTGGCCGTGGCGGGGGAGGTGGCCTTGGTCTTCGGCCGGGAAACCTTTGGCCTCACCAACGAGGAGCTGGACCTAGCCCACCTTATCGGCACCATCCCCACCGCTCCCGAGCAGCCCTCCTTGAACCTGGCCCAGGCGGTGGTGGTCTTCGCCTACGAGCTTTTCAAGGCCACCCTAAAGGCGCTCGAGGCCAAGGAGGAGCTGGCCTCGGTGGAGGCCCTGGAGGCCCTTTTCGCCGATTTGGGGCAGTACGTGTTGGAGATCGGCTTCACCGATTCCCACCGCCATCCCTACGCCATGCGCCGCCTGCGCCGCATCCTGCACAAGGCGAGGCTTTCCCCGGGAGAGGTGCAGCTCCTCAGGGGGCTCCTCCACCAAAGCCGCTACGCGCAAGGGAAGAAGGATGGCTAGCCAAAGCCTTTACCGCCTGGTCCGCTTGGCGCAGCGCCTCTTGCCGCCCCTCATCGCCTTGGTGGTGGTGGCCTTTGAGGTGGCCCTGCTTCCCTACCGCCATGTGGACGCCTTGCTCTGGCTTCGCCTCGGGTTTTACGGCCTGGTGGGGCCCTTGGTCACCTACGCCGTTTTGGAGTGGATCGCCCAGGAGGTCTTGGAGAAGGTTCGGGCGGAGCGGGCCTTGGAGGAGGCCAACCGGAGGCTTTTGGCGGCGGGGCGGGTTTTCCGGGAGGCCTTGGAGAGCGAGAACCTGGAGGAGGCGGTGCACCGCGTGGCCTTGGCCCTGCGGGAAACCCTGGGCTACCCCGTGGCCCTCGAGGCGGAGGGGGTCCGGGCAGGGGAGGAGTGCGGGGGGGTCAGGGTGGAACTCCCCGGCCTAAAGGGGTACCTGGAGGCCTGCCCTCCTGCCCCAGAGCGGGCCTTTCTGGAGGTGCTCGCCCACGAGGTGGGGGGAGCCTTGCAGTCGGTGGTGGCGAGAAGCCGCGACCTCCTCACCCTCTTTGAGGTGGACCAGGCCCTAAAGGCCGAGGCCAACCTGGACCGCCTTCTGGATAACTTACTGGAGCGCATTCGGGACTGGGCGGGGGCGGAAGGGGGCGGGGTGCTCCTTTTGGACGAGGAGGGGTTTTTGGTGCCCCGGGTGGTGCGGAACCTATCCCTCCCCACCCACCCTTTCCTTCCCGAAGGGCCCTGGAAGGGGGCCTTGGAGGGCCCCGTTTTCGTGGCCCCCAAGACCCTGGCCCTGCCTCTGAAGGCCCGGGGGACGGTGGGGGTCTTGGTCCTGAAAGGGGAAGACCTTTCCCGGCGCATTGCCTTCCTCTCCTTCCTGGCCTCCCAGGTGGCCTTGGCAGTGCGCAACGCCCAGGCCTACCTGAGGGCGGAGGAGCTCGCCATCAACGAGGAGCGCACCCGCATCGCCCGGGAGATCCATGACGGGCTGGCGCAAAGCCTCGCCTTCATGGCCTTGAAGCTGGACCTGGCGGAGAGGCTTTGGGACAAGGACCGGGAGGCGGCGCTGAAGGCGTTGGGCGAGGTGCGGGAAACCCTAAGGAGCCAGATCCGGGAGGTGCGCCGGAGCATCTTCGCCCTGAGGCCCATCGACTTGGAGCGCTACGGGTTCCTGGAGTCGGTGCGGCGCTACGCCCAGGCCTTCGCCGAGCAGGCGGGGTTTAGGGTCCACCTCTCCTTGCCCGAGGCGGTGGGGCTTTCCCAGGCGAGCGAGCTGGTCCTCTTCCGCGTCCTGCAAGAAGCCCTCACCAACGCCGCCAAGCACGCTAAACCCACCCGGGTGGAGGTGGTCTTGGAGCCCTTGGGGGAAAGGGGGGCGAGGCTTCTGGTGCGGGACAACGGCCAAGGTTTCCAAAGCCCCGAGGCCCAGGGCCTGGGCGGCTTCGGCCTGACCCAGATGCGGGAGCGGGTGGAGGCGCGGGGAGGGCGTTTTTGGGTGGCTTCCACCCCGGGGAAGGGCACGGAGGTGGGGGCGGAGGTGCCCTATTAGGCCCCTATGATGAGGGGTATGGAGCGCCCCATACGCGTGCTCTTTGTGTGTTTGGGCAACATCTGCCGCAGCCCCTTGGCGGAAGGGGCATTGCGCAAGCTCCTCAAGGAGCGGGGCCTCGAGGCCCACTTTGAGGTGGACTCCGCCGGCACCGGGGCCTGGCACGCCGGGGAGCCCATGGACCCCAGGGCTCGGAGGGTTTTGGAGGAGGAGGGGGCCTACTTCCCCCACGTGGCCCGGGCCATGACCCGGGAGGATGCCCTTTACTACGACCATATCCTGGTCATGGACCGGAAGAACCTGGAGGAGGTCCTGAGGCGCTTTCCCGAGGCCCGGGGCAAGGCGCGGCTTCTTTTGGACTACCTGGGCGGGGGCGAGGTGAAGGACCCCTACTACGGCGACTACCAGGACTGCCTCGAGGCCTACTGGACGGTGGAGGCGGCCTGCAAGGCCTTCCTAGAAGCCCATGGACCCAAGGACCTTCCTCCAGAGGGCGGGGCTTGAGGCGGAGGGCCCCATCCTTCCCCTCCACGGGGGGGATATGGCCCGGGTCTATCGGGTGGGGCCTTACGTGGTGAAGCTGGCGGAAAACCCTCCACCGGGCCTCTTCCCCGCAGAGGCGCAGGGCCTTGCCGAGCTGGGGGGAAGGGGGGTAAGGGTTCCCCGGGTGTTCCACGTGGCCGAGGCGGGGCTGGTGCTGGAGTACCTGCCGCCAGGCCCGGAGGACTGGGAGGCCCTTGCCGCCATGCTGGCCCGCCTCCACCGGCAACCAGAGGAGGCCTATTGGGCCGAGCCCGGCTTCCTCGGCACCTTTCCCCTGCCGGGCAGGCGGGGAGGGGACTGGACGGAGTTCTTTTTCCTCCGGTGCGTGGAGCCCTTGCTCCGGGCCACTTGGGGCCGTCTGGAGGGGCTTGGGCCCAAGGTGGAGGCGCTTTTTCAGAAGCCCTTGCCCAGGGAAGGCCCGGTTCCCCTCCATGGGGACCTGTGGCGCGGGAACGTCCACTTCGCCCAAGGGGGGCCGGCCCTTTTGGACCCCTCCTTCTTCGTGGGGGAAAGAGGGGTGGATCTGGCCATGATGCGGCTTTTTGGGGGGTTTCCCCCGGCCTTCTGGCGGGCCTACCAGGCCCTGTATCCTGTGCCCGAGGAGGTGGAGCGGGCCCTTCCCCGCTACCAGGTCTACTACCTCCTCGCCCACGTGCACTTCTTCGGCCCGGGCTACTTGGGGGCGCTATGGAAGGCGATTTCCGCCTCTTAGGTCCCATCGACCTCCTGCAACTTTTGGCCCAGGGGGGTAAGACGGGCCTTTTCCTGGTGGAAGGGCCGGGCGGGGTGGGGGAGGTTTACCTGGAAAGGGGCCGCCCCGTCCACGCCGCCTTCCGGGGCCAGGTGGGCCGGGAGGCCTTCTTGGAGATCCTGGCCCTGAAGGAGGGGCGTTTCCGCTTTCACTTGGGCACGAAAGCCCCCCTCACCACCCTCTTGGGGCCCCTGGAGGCGTACCTCCTCGAGGCCATCCGCGCCCTGGACGAACGGGTGGAGGTGGGGCCCTTTGACCTGGTGCGCCCCTCGGCCCGGGGGGAGGCGGTGGGGGCCACCCTGGACCCCGTGGAGCTTGCCCTGCTCCAGGACCTGGGCCGGGGGAAAAGCCCCCTGGACCTGGTGGGCAGGTGGCCCTTGGAGGAGGTGCTGAAGCGCTTGGGGCACCTGGCCCGGCTCAGGCTGGTGGAGGTGGCCCCCCGGGTGCCCCGCACCGCCAAATTGCGGGTGGCCCTGGGCAAGCGGGGGGCCCAGGTGGAGGCCCTACTCCTCAAGGCCTGGCGGGCCCACTATGGCCCTTTTGCCCAGGTGCGGGTCAAGGGGGCTAAGGAGGTGCTCCTGACCGTGGAGGGGGCGGAAGGGCTTGGGGTGGAGCTTAGGCTGTCCCCCGAGCTCCTCCTCTTCCACGGCCTCAAGGCGGGGGAGGAAGTCCTGGTGTGGCCCGAGGTATAGTGGCCCCATGCGGGAAGCCCTGGTGGCCTTGGAATCCGCCCTCCTTACCCACGGCTTGCCCTACCCCTTGAACCGGGAGGTGGCCTTGGAGTTGGAGGAGGCGGTGCGGGAGGAAGGGGCGGTGCCCAAGACCATCGCCTTGGTGAAGGGCGAGGTGCGGGTGGGCCTGGAGCGGGAGGAGATGGAGCTTCTGGCCAAGGGAGGGGCGGAGAAGGCGAGCCTTTGGAACCTGGCGGCCCTCTTGGCCCAAGGGAAAAGCGCCGGCACCACGGTGGCGGCCACGGTGCACCTGGCCCACCGCCACGGGATCGGGGTCTTCGCCACCGGGGGCATCGGCGGGGTTCACCCGGAGCCCCACGACGAGAGCGCCGACCTGGTGGCCTTGGCCCGCACCCCTATCCTGGTGGTGTCCGCCGGGCCCAAGGCCATCCTGGACCTCCGGGCCACCTTGGAAAGGCTGGAGACCCTGGGGGTGAGCGTGGTGGGGTACCGCACGGACCGGCTACCCGCCTTCTTTTCCCCCGCCTCCCCCTACCCCGTGCCCGCCCGGGTGGAAACCCCTTTGGAGGCGGCGCAGGTGTACCGGAAGGCCCAAGAACTGGGTCTAGGGGCGGTGCTTCTGGTGAACCCGGTTTCCCAGGGCATCCCCTACGAGAAGGTGGCGGCGTGGGTGGAGGAGGCGAGCCACCAGGCGGCGCGGGAAGGGGTTTTCGGCAAGGCCCTCACCCCCTACCTTCTCAGGCGGCTTTCCGAGCTTTCCCAAGGGGAGACGGACCGGGTGAACCGGAGGCTCCTCGTGGAAAACGCCCGCCTGGCGGCCAAAGTGGCCCGGGCCTTGGCGGCGCTAGAATAGCCTTGTGTGCGAGCTGGGAGAGAGGCTTAGGCGGGCGCGGGAGGAACGGGGCCTAAGCCTTAAGGAGGCGGCGGAGCGGCTATCCTTGAAGGCGCGGGTCCTGGAGGCCCTCGAGGCCTGCCGCTTCGAGGACCTGCCCGAGCCCGCTTTGGCCCGGGGCTACCTGAGGCGCTACGCCCTCCTCTTGGGCCTAGACCCTGAGCCCCTCCTGGCCCTTTACCCCGCGTCCTCTCCCAAGACCCCTCCGCCCCCGCCCAGGGAGCGGCCCAGGCGGCCTTGGGGGCTTTGGGTGGCGCTCTTCCTCGCCCTTTTCCTGGGCTATGGGGCCTACCTGCTCCTCCGGCCCGAGCCCGAGCGGGTGGTGGTCCTCCCCGAGGCGCCGCCCCCGCCCGCTCCCGCCCGTTACACCCTCCGGGTGGTGAGCGAGCCCCCAGGGGCCCGGGTGTACCTGGATGGGTTCTACCTGGGCCAGACCCCCTTGGCCACCCCCCCGTTGGAAGGGGGAAGGCGGGTGCTCAAGGTGGAGCTTCCGGGCTATACCCCTTGGGAAGGGGAAATCCTTTTGGACAAGGACCTTTCCCTGAGCCTCCGGCTCACCCCCGCCGAGAAGCCCGCTCCCAAGGAGGCCGCCCCCCCGCCAGGGACAGGCCAGCTGGTCCTGAGGCTAGAGGGGCGGAGCTGGCTTCGGGTGACCCAAGGGGAGAAGCGGCTTTACGAGGGCATTCCCGAGGTGGGAAGCGAGCTTCGCTTTGACCTTCCCGTGGAGGTGCGGGCCGGGAACCCGGGTGGGGTGCGGGTCTTCCTGGATGGAAAGGACCTGGGGCTTCTGGGCGAGCCTGGCAAGCCCCTCACCCGGAGCTTCCCCTAGGCGGAGCCTTGGGTCCAGGCTATACTTAGGCCTTGTTGGGGGTTTACCCCAAGGAGCGCTATGGCGAAGATCGGCTTCGTGAGCCTGGGTTGCCCCAAGGCCTTGGTGGATTCAGAGCAGATCCTTTCCCGGCTCAAAGCCTTAGGCTACGAGACGAGCCCCACCTACGAAGAGGCGGAGGTGGTGATCGTCAACACCTGCGGCTTCATCACCCCGGCGGTGGAGGAGAGCCTCGAGGCCATCGGGGAGGCCCTCCGGGAAAACGGCCGGGTCATCGTGACGGGTTGCCTGGGGGCAAGGCCCGAGGTGATCCAACAGCGCCACCCGGAGGTCCTGGAGGTCACGGGGCCGGGGGAGGTGGAGCGGGTGCTAAAGGCGGTGGAGCGGGTCCTGCCCGCTCCCCGGGACCCCTTTTTGGACCTGGTGCCACCCCAGGTGAAGCTCACCCCCAAGCACTACGCCTACCTGAAGCTTTCCGAGGGGTGCGACCACCGCTGTAGCTTCTGCATCATCCCCAAGCTCCGGGGGCGGCTTCGCTCCCGGGACGCCGCCGAGGTCTTGGCCGAGGCGGCCCGCCTGGTGGCCACGGGGACCCAGGAGCTCCTTCTCATCGCCCAGGACCTCTCCGCCTACGGGGTGGACCTGGGCCACCGGGAGAGCTTCTGGGGGGAGCGCCTGGTGAAGGCCGAGCTCAAGGACCTCCTCACCCACATGGCCGAGCTTGGGGCCTGGGTCCGCCTCCACTACGTCTACCCTTACCCCCACGTGAAAGACCTCCTCCCCCTCATGGCCGAGGGCAAGGTCCTCCCCTACCTGGACGTGCCCTTGCAACACGCTTCCGAGCGCATCCTACGGCGCATGCGCCGCCCTGGAGGGTACCAAAGCCACCTCAAGACCCTAAAGGCCTGGCGGGAGGTGGTGCCGGAGCTGGCCCTTCGCTCCACCTTCATCGTGGGCTTCCCCGGGGAGACGGAGGAGGACTTCCAGATCCTCTTGGACTTCCTGGAGGAGGCGGAGCTGGACCGGGTGGGGGTCTTCCCCTACTCCCCGGTGGAGGGGGCGGAGGCCAACGCCCTGGACGGCCACGTGCCCGAGGAGGTAAAGGAGGAGAGGAAGGCGCGGCTCATGGAGCTCCAGGCCAAGGTGAGCCGGCGGAAAAACGAGCGCCTGGTGGGGAGGACGCTGGAGGTCTTGGTGGACGAGCTCCCCGAGCCGGGCCTCGCCCTGGGCCGCACCTACCGCGACTCCCCCGGCATTGACGGGGTGATCTACGTGGAAACGGACGGCACCGTGCGGGTGGGGGAGAGGATCCGGGCCCGGGTGACCCGGGCCGACACCTACGATCTTTACGGGGTCCAGGTTTAGCATAGGAGCCGTATGTACATCGTCATCGCCGGGGGTGGGGAGGTGGGCGGGGAGCTCGCCCGCACCCTGGAAAAGGCCCACGAGGTGGTGGTCATCGACCGCAATCCCCAGGCCAAGGAGCGCCTGGCCCACCTGGACGTGAAGGTGGTGGTGGGCGGGGCCACGGACCCCGACACCCTGCGGGAGGCGGGGGTGGACCAGGCCGACCTCTTCATCGCCAGCACGGACTCCGACGAGGTGAACCTCCTGGCCTCCCTCCTGGCCAAGGGCCTTGGGGCCAAGCAAACCCTTTGCTTTGTGGGCAAGGGGGGGTACGTGGAGGTGCTGGCCGACCCCCGCACGGCAGAGATCCTGGGCACCCGCATCGACAAGGTGCTCTGGCCCCAGCGGGCCATGGCCCGGGAGATCGTGGAGGTGATCCTGGTCCCTGGGGCGGTGGACACGGAGTTCTTGGCGGGGGGAAGGCTTCGCTTCGTGGAGTACCGGGTGAAGGAAGGGGGGCCCTACGCCCACCGCCTTCTGGCCGAGGAGGTTTGGCCCGAAGGGGTGTTGGTGGTGGGGGTGGTGCGGGACGGGACGTTTTTGAGCTTTGCCCACCCCGAGTTTCCCGAGCTGGTGCTGGAGCCTAGGGACAAACTCCTCTTTGTGACCACCTTGAGGGCCTTTCCCGAGCTCGAGGCCTGTTTCGCCACGCGTCGGGGAGTGAGGCGGGTCATGATCCTGGGCGGGGGGAATGTGGGCTTTATGGTGGCCCAGGAACTCGTGCGCCGCAGGCTGGAGGTGGTCATCATCGAACCCAACCGCGAGCGTTGCGAGTGGCTTTCCCAGGAGCTCCCCGGGGCCTTGGTCATCCAGGGGGACGGCACGGACCTGGAGCTTTTGGAGGCGGAAGGGATGCAGGAGGCCGACGCCGTGGTGGCGGTGACGGACAACGACGAGAAGAACCTCTTGGCTTCCCTTCTCGCCAAGCAGCTTGGGGTGGGCAAGGTCATCACCCGGGTTTCCCGTTCGGAAACCCGCAGGCTTTTTGAGCAGGTGGGGATTGACCTCCCCCTCACCCCCCGCCAGGCGGCGGTGCGGGCGGTGTTGGACTTCTTGGGGCCGGAGAACGTGGAGCACGTTTCCACCATGGACGAAAACATAGAGCTATTGGAGGTGGAGCTGCCCGAGGACTTTCAGCCCAGGGCCTTGCGGGTCCTGGCCGGGCCTCAGGTGGCCCCCGTGGCCTTGGAGCGGGACCATCGGGTCATGCTGTACCGGGAGGACTTGTTGGCCCTCCCCGGGGATCGGCTCTTCTTGGTGGCGGCCCGGGAGGTGGCGGATGAGGCCGTGGCCCGCATCGCCCACTAGGCCGGGGTTCCGCTCCAGCCTTTACCTCCTCGGTCTCACCTACCAGGGGGTAGGGGCGCTCCTCTTCCTCTTTGCCCTTTTGGCTCTCCTCTTAGAGGAGGACGCCCGGGGCTTCGCCGTGGGGGCCCTCCTCGGCGTGGGTCTGGGCAAGGCCCTCCAGGCCCTGGGCCACCCCCAGGCCCAGCCCCGGAGGGCCGAGGTCTTCGCCAGCGTGGCCCTTCTTTGGATCCTGGTGCCCGCCTTGGGGGCGGTGCCCTACTGGATTTCCGGGGGCATGAGCTACCTAGATGCTCTCTTTGAGTCGGTTTCCGGCTTCACTACCACCGGGGCCACGGTCTTGGCCGACTTTGACCGCTTTGGTCAAAGCCTCTTCCTGTGGCGAAGCCTTACCCAGTGGATGGGGGGCATCGGGATCGTGGTGCTCTTCTTGGTCATCTTTCCCCAGCTCCAGGTGGCGGGGCGTCAGGCCTTTTTCGCCGAGAGCACGGGGGTGGAGAAGGAGCGCCTCACCCCAAGGCTCCGCCACACCGCCGTGGCGGTGCTCAAGGTCTACGTTCTCCTTACCTTTCTGGCCCTCGTGGCTTACGGGGCGGCGGGTATGCCCCTTTACGAGGCCCTGGCCAACGCCCTCACCACCATCCCGGCCGGGGGGTTTAGCCCGAACCCGCAAAGCTTCGCCACCTATACGCCCCTGGCCCAGTGGGCGGGGGTGGTCTTTATGTTCTTGGCGGGGGTGAACTTCCTCCTCCAGTACCGTCTCCTGTTCGGCCGGGAGGTGAAGCCCCTTTGGCGCGACGCCGAGTTCCGGGCGTATTTGGGCATCGTCCTTTTTTTTGGGACGCTTCTTGCCCTTTACCTCTACACCCATCACCTGTACGGGCTGGAGGCGAGCCTCCGCCACGCCTTCTTCCAGGTGGTTTCCATCCTCACCACCACCGGCTTCGCCAGCGTGGACTTCGCCCAATGGGTGGTTCCAGCCCAGGCCCTTTTGGTCTTTCTGATGTTCTTCGGCGGAAGCGCCGGCTCGGGGGCGGGGGGCATCAAGGTGGTGCGCTGGCTCCTCCTGTTTGGGCTTTTGCGCCGGGAGGTTACCCGCACCCTGCACCCCCAGGCGGTCCTCCCCTTGCGCTTGGGGATGCGGGTGGTGCCGGAGGAGGCGCTGCGGCAGGTTGCTGTTTTCGTCTTCCTGTACACCGTGCTCTTTGGCCTCGGGGCTTTGCTCTTAGCCTTGTTGGAAAAGGATTTCGTGGTGGCCTTCACCGCCAGCGCCCAGGCCATCGGCAACATCGGGCCGGGTCTTGGCCCGGTGGGGCCCATGGGTTCGTACGCCGCCCTTTCCCCTTGGTCTAAGCTTGTCTTGATCTTTCAAATGTGGGCCGGGCGCATCGAGATTTTGCCCGTGGTCCTCCTCTTTAGCCCGGAGCTTTGGCGCAGACTGCGCTAGGGGTTTTGGGTATAATCTCCCCCCGTGAGAACCCTCGGCCACATCACCGCCATGCCCCTCTTGCCTGGCCCCCTGCAGGGCCTTAGGGAGCTGGCCTATAACCTTTGGTGGAGCTGGAACCCGGAGGCGGCGGAGCTTTTCCAAGAGATCGATCCTTTGCTCTGGAAGGGCTTCCGGGGCAACCCGGTGAAGCTCCTCTTGGAGGTGGACCCGGCCCGCCTCGAGGCCCTGGCCACCACCGGCTATCCGGCCCGGGTGGAGGCGGTGGTGGGGGCCTTGCGCCGCTACCTGGAGGAACGGAGGGCCAAGCGGGGCCCCTTGGTGGCCTACTTCTCCGCCGAGTACGGCTTTCACAGCTCCTTGCCCATCTACTCCGGCGGGCTTGGGGTCTTGGCCGGGGACCACGTGAAGGCGGCGAGCGACCTGGGGCTAGCCTTGGTGGGGGTGGGGATCTTCTACCACGAGGGCTACTTCCACCAGCGCCTTTCCCCCGAGGGGGCGCAGCTTGAGGTCTACGAGCCCCTGCACCCGGAGGAACTTCCCCTTTTGCCCGTGCCGGACCAGGAGGGGCGGCCCCTAAGGGTGGGGCTAGACCTTCCCGGGCGGAGGCTTCTTTTGGGGGCTTACCGGGTGCAGGTGGGGGCGGTGCCCGTCTACCTCCTCACCGCCAACCTACCGGAAAATGCGCCCGAGGACCGGGCCATCACCGCCCGGCTCTACGCTCCGGGTTTGGAGATGCGCCTTCTGCAGGAGATGGTTCTGGGCATCGGGGGGGTGCGGCTTTTGCGCGCTTTGGGCCTGGCGCCCCAGGTCTTCCACATGAACGAGGGCCACTCCGCCTTTTTGGGCTTGGAGCGGCTCCGGGAGCTTCTTGCGGAGGGGCACGCCTTCCCCGTGGCCTTGGAGATGGCCCGGGCCGGGGCCCTCTTCACCACCCACACCCCCGTGCCCGCCGGGCACGATGCTTTCCCTTTGGACCTGGTGGAGCGCTACCTGGGGAACTTCTTCCAGGGGCTTGGGGTGGGGTGGGAGGCCCTCTTGGCCTTGGGCTTGGAGGAGAAGCCCTGGGGCAAAGTTTTTTCCATGTCCCACCTGGCCCTTTCCACCAGCGCCCAGGCCAACGGGGTATCCCGGCTGCACGGGGAGGTTTCCCGGCGCATGTTCCACCATCTTTGGCCTGAGCTTCTGCCCGAGGAAGTGCCCATCGGCCACGTCACCAACGGCGTCCACACCTGGACCTTCCTTCACCCCCGCCTGCGCCGCCACTACGCCGAGGTCTTCGGGCCCGAGTGGCTCAGGCGCCCGGAAGACCCCGCCACGTGGAAGGTGGAAGGCCTGGGAGAGGAGTTTTGGCGCATCCACCAGGAACTTAGGGGGGACTTGGTGCGGGAGGTGCGGCGGAGGCTTTACGAGCAGCGCCGCCGCAACGGGGAAAGCCCAAGCCGCCTGCGGGAGGCGGAAAGGGCCTTGGACCCGGAGGCCCTCACCATCGGCTTCGCCCGCCGCTTCGCCACCTATAAGCGGGCGGTCCTCCTCTTTAAGGATCCGGAGCGGCTTCTCAAGATCGTGCGGGGGCCCTACCCGATCCAGTTCGTCTTCGCCGGCAAGGCCCACCCGAAGGACGAGCCGGGGAAGGCGTATCTGCAGGAGCTGGTGGGGAGGATCCGGGAACTGGGCCTCGAGGACCGCATGGTGGTCCTAGAGGACTACGATATGTACCTGGCCCGGGTCTTGGTCCACGGCTCGGACCTCTGGCTCAATACCCCTCGCCGCCCTATGGAAGCCTCGGGGACCAGCGGCATGAAGGCCGCCTTGAACGGGGCCTTGAACCTGAGCGTCTTGGACGGCTGGTGGGCCGAGGCTTACAACGGCAAAAACGGCTTCGCCATTGGCGATGAGCGCACCTACGAGAGCGAGGAGGCCCAGGACATGGCGGACGCCCAGGCCCTTTACGACATCCTGGAGTCCGAGGTCCTCCCCCTCTTTTACGCCGTGGGGTCGGAGGGCTACTCCTCCGGTTGGCTGTCCATGGTTCACGAGAGCCTGCGCACCGTGGGCCCCCGCTTCAGCGCCGCCCGCATGGTGGGGGAGTACGAGGCCCTCTACCAGACGGGGGAGGCCTGGTCAGGGCAGGCCAGGGTCCAGGGGGAGCTTCTGCGGGCGTTTCACGAAGCCCTCCCCGCCTTCTCTGCCTTAGGCCTCAAGGTGGAGGCGCCGGGGGACCTCACCCTAAACGGCACCCCCATGCGGGTGCGGGCTTGGGTGGAAGGAGAGGTACCCGAAGCCCTGCGGCCCTTTGTGGCCGTGGAGCTCGTGGTGCGCCGGGCGGACGGGGCCCTTTGGGTGGTGCCCTTGGAGCCGGAAGGGGAGGGCTACAGCCTAGCCTACCGCCCTCCCCGCCCGGGGAGCTACGCTTACGGGGTGCGCCTCGCCCTCCGCCACCCCATCACCGGCCGGGTGGGGTGGGTGCGCTGGGCCTAGGCTTGCCTCGGGGAAGAGGACGTTATAATCTTGCGGTGTACGTAAGGGGGTATGCCATGAAGAAGCTTCTTGTCTTGGTAGGGCTCTTGGCGCTTTCCTTGGGGCTTGCCCAAGTGCGGAGCATGGACCAGATCAGGCGCTCCGGGGAGATCCGCATCGGCACGGAGGGGGCCTTCCCGCCCTTCAACTACTTTGATGAGAAGAACCAGCTCACCGGTTTTGAGATCGACCTGGGCAACGCCCTGGCCAAGAAACTGGGCCTAAAGCCGGTTTGGATCACCCAGGCCTTCGATAGCCTCCTCATCCAGCTCAACCAGGGCCGTTTTGACTTCGTCATCGCCTCCCACGGCATCACCGAGGAGCGGGCCAAGGCGGTGGACTTCACCAACCCCCACTACTGCACGGGCGGGGTGATCGTGAGCAAGAAGGGCGGGCCCACGACCGCCAAGGACCTTCAGGGCAAGGTGGTGGGGGTGCAGATTGGCACCACCTACATGGAAGCGGCGCAGAAGATCCCGGGGATCAAGCAGGTGCGCACCTACCAAAAGGACCCCGACGCCCTCCAAGACCTCCTGGCGGGCCGGCTGGACGCCTGGATCACCGACCGCTTCGTGGCCAAGGAGGCCATCAAGGAGCGCAAGTTGGAGAACACCCTGCAGCTGGGCGAGCTGGTTTTCGAGGAAAAGGTGGCCATGGCGGTGGCCAAGGGCAACAAGAGTGTCTTGGACGCTCTGAACGGGGCCCTGGCCGAGCTGATGAAGGACGGCACCTACGCCCAGATCTCCAAGAAGTGGTTTGGGGAGGACGTCCGCTGCAAGTAGCCTCTTTCTAGCCCAAGGCGGCAAGGCCTTGGGCTTCGTCGTGCGCTTATGCCCTTTTGGCTACGCGTGATCCTCTTTCTGGCCCTCCTCTTGGGGGGCTACTTTCTCTTCTTCGCCCTTTTAGGGTTTGCCCTGGAGCGGTACTTCCTCCTCACGGGCTTCGGTCCGGAGCGGGCGGCCTCCGCCAGCCAGGCCATGGCCTTGGGGGCGGAGATCACCTTGAAGCTCACCCTGATCTCGGGGCTGGCGGGCCTTTTCATCGGCGTTTTCGCCGGGATGTTCCGGCTTTCCTCCCGGGCTTGGGTGCGGCTTCCCGCCACCTTTTACATCTGGGTGACCCGGGGCACACCCCTCTTGGTGCAGATCCTCTTCGCCTACAACGCCTTGCCCCTCTTGCTCCAGCCCCTATGGCCCGAGGCGCAACAGGCCCTCACCCCTTACTGGGCCGCCTTCATCGCCCTCGCCTTCAACGTGGGGGCCTACAACGCCGAGGTGGTGCGGGCGGGGATCCAGGCCATCCCCAAGGGTCAGTGGGAGGCGGCCTGGTCCTTAGGGCTTTCCCCGGCGGACACCATGCGCTTCGTGGTCTTGCCCCAGGCCCTTCGCATCGTGGTGCCCCCCTTGGTGAACAACGTGGTGGCCCTCCTCAAGGACTCCTCCTTGGCCAGCGCCATCGCCCTCACCGAGCTCGCCCTTTCCGGACAACGGATCATCTCCGCCACCTTCCGCCCGGTGGAGGTGTACTTGGCGGTGGCCGCCATCTACCTCCTCCTCACCACGGTGCTCACCGCCTTCACTAACCGCTTGGAACTGCGCCTTAAGGTGCCTGGGCGCTAGGGGTTGCCCCCAGTTGGGGGCCCCCGGTATACTGCCTTCGGCTAAGGAGGTGTAAAGATGCGGCTAAAACGGTATCTGCTTGCGGGGTTTGCCCTCTTGGGGCTAGGTTTTGCCCAGGAGTTCCTCACCATCGGTTCCGGTTCCACCACCGGCGTCTACTTCCCCGTGGCTACAGGCATGGCTAAGCTGGTGAACGATGCGGGCGTGGGGATCCGGGCCAACGCCCGCTCCACCGGGGGGAGCGTGGCCAACATCAACGCCATCGTCGCCGGGGAGTTTGAGATGGCCTTGGCCCAAAACGACATCGCCTATTACGCCGATCAGGGTTGCTGCATCCCGGCCTTTGAGGGGAAGCCGGTGAAGGGCATCCGGGCCCTGGCCGCCTTGTACCCCGAGGTGATCCACATCGTGGCCCGGGCTGACGCCGGGATCCGCACCGTGGCCGACCTCAAGGGCAAGCGGGTGGTGGTGGGGGACGTGGGCTCCGGCACGGAGCAAAACGCCCGGCAGATCCTCGAGGCCTACGGCCTGCGCTTTGAGGACCTGGGCCAGGCCATCCGGGTGAGCGCCAACCAGGGCATCCAGCTCATGCAGGACAAGCGGGCGGACGCCCTGTTCTACACCGTGGGCCTGGGGGCCAGCGCCATCCAGCAACTCGCCCTCACCACCCCCATCACCCTGGTGGCGGTGGACTTGGGCAAGGTGCAGACCATCGCCAAGAAGTACCCCTTCTACGTGGGCTTTAACATCCCCGGGGGCACCTACAAGGGCGTGGACGTCACCACCCCCACGGTGGCGGTCCAGGCCATGCTCATCGCTTCGGAGAAGCTCTCCGCCGACACCGTGTACAAGTTCATGAAGGCGGTCTTCGGCAACCAGGAGGCCTTCAAGAAGATCCATCCCAACCTGGAGCGCTTCTTCAGCCTGCAGAAGGCGGTGAAGGGTCTCCCCATCCCCTTGCACCCCGGAGCGGAGCGCTTCTACAAGGAGCTGGGGGTCTTGAAGTAGGCGGGTAGGGTTGGCCAGGGGCCCCGCCCGGGGCCCCTTTTGCCTGGTGGGCAAGGAGGAAGGATGACGGACGCCAATCTTTTGGTGGAGGAGAGCGAGCTTGGGGGAAGGCGCCCTAAAGGGTCGGGGCGGTTCCTTCTCTTGGGTTTGGGGGTGGCCTGGAGCCTCTTCCAGCTTTGGGCCACGGAGGTGGGCACCCTGGACCCCTTAAGGCTCAGGGCGGTCCACCTGGCCTTTGCCCTGGCCCTGGCCTTCTTGGCCTATCCGGGAAGGCGGGGGCCTAAGGACCGCATTCCCCTGCTGGACGTGGTCTTGGCCCTTTTGGGGGTGGCGGGGGCTTTGTACGTGGTGGTGGACTACTACGGCATCACCCAGCTTCGGGGGGGCATCCCCAGCGAGCGGGACGTGGTCTTGGGCACCCTTACCCTCCTCGTGCTCTTCCTCGCCGCCTGGCGGGTGGTGGGGCCCGCCTTGCCCATCATCGCCTCGGTCTTCGTGCTCTACGCCCTCACGGGGCCTAAGGGGCTTCTTCCCTTTAGCCTGCCCTCCTGGCTCCAGCTTCACGCTGGGAGCCAGTGGAGCCAGCTGGTGGGCCAGCTCTACACCACCGCCGAGGGGATCTGGGGGGTGCCCCTAGGGGTTTCCGCCACCTTCGTCTTCCTCTTCGTTCTCTTTGGGGCCCTTTTGGAGAAGGCGGGAGCGGGGCACTTCTTCATCCAGGTGGCCTACGGCCTATTGGGCCACTTCCGCGGGGGGCCGGCCAAGGCGGCGGTGGTGGCGAGCGCCCTCACGGGGGTGGTTTCGGGGAGCTCCGTGTCCAACGTGGTCACCACCGGTACCTTCACCATTCCCCTGATGAAGCGGGTGGGCTACCCCCCGGAAAAGGCGGGGGCGGTGGAGGTGGCGAGCTCCTCCAACGGGCAGCTCATGCCCCCCGTCATGGGGGCGGCGGCCTTCATCATGGCGGAGTTCCTGAGCATCCCCTATAGCCAGCTCATCCTCATCGCCCTCGTCCCCGCCCTTTTGGCCTACGCTACCCTCTTTATCACCGTCCACATCGAGGCCCTCCGCCTTGGGCTCAAAGGGGTGCCCCGGGCGGAGCTTCCGCCCCTGGCCCCGGTGCTCCGCTCGGGGTTCCACTACCTGCTGCCCCTCCTTTACCTCATCTACGCCCTGGTGGGGCTCAGGCTCACCCCGGAGCGGGCGGCGTTGAACACCGTTTTTCTCATGCTCCTCCTCATCCTCCTGCAGGAGGCGTGGCGGGGGTGGAGGAGCGGGGCGGGCCTGGGCTTTGGCCTCGTGCGGGGGGCAAGGCTTGTGGTGGAGGGCCTCGAGGCGGGCGCTAGGGGCATGGTGGGCATCGCCTTGGCCACGGCCACCGCCGGGATCATCGTGGGCATCGTCACCATGACCGGCATCGGCTTCGGCCTCACGGACATCGTGGAGCGGCTCTCCGGGGGGAACCTCATCCTGGTCCTCCTCCTGGCCCAGCTCACGAGCCTCCTTTTGGGCATGGGCCTTCCCACCACCGCCAACTACATTGTCATGGCCTCCTTGGTGGTGCCCGTGGTTTTGGCCCTTTCGGAAAAGGCGGGGTACAGCGTGCCCCCCGTGGCCGCCCACATGTTCGTCTTTTACTTCGGCATCATGGCCGACTCCACCCCCCCCGTGGCCCTGGCCGCCTACGCCGCCAGCGCCATCGCCAAGTCCGACTTCTGGAAGACGGCGGTCCAGGGCTTCGTGTACGAGCTACGCACCGCCCTTCTCGCCTACATGTTCTTCTTCAACCCCAAGCTCCTCCTCCTGGGGGTAGAAGGCCCCCTGGAGGCGGCGTGGATCTTCCTCTCCGCCCTCTTGGGCATGACCGCTTTTAGCGCCAGCCTTGTGGGGTTTCTGCATAAGAGGACCAACCTCTTGGAACGGGTGTTGCTCCTGGCGGCGGCCTTGACCCTGGTGGTGCCGGGGCTCGTCACGGACGCCTTAGGCCTCGGCCTTCTCGGCCTCACCTATCTCCTCCAGCGGGTGCGAAAATGAAGGCGGTGGAACCCATCATCCGCATCCACAACCTGCACAAGTGGTTTGGCTCCCTGCACGTTTTGCGGGGCATCAACCTGGAGGTGGCCCCCGGGGAGAAGCTGGTCATCATCGGTCCCTCGGGCTCGGGGAAGAGCACGCTCATCCGGTGCATCAACCGCCTGGAGGACTTCCAGGAGGGGGAGGTGGTGGTGGACGGGCACAACGTGAAGGAGGAGCGGGCCTTGAGGGAGGTGCGGCGGGAGGTGGGGATGGTCTTCCAGCAGTTCAACCTCTTCCCGCACATGACGGTGCTGGAGAACATCACCTTGGCGCCCATGCGGGTGCGGGGTTGGACGCGGGAGAAGGCGGAGGGGAAGGCCTTGGAGCTGTTGGAGCGGGTGGGGATCCTGGACCAGGCGCGGAAGTACCCGGCGGAGCTGTCTGGGGGGCAACAGCAGCGGGTGGCCATTGCCCGGGCGTTGGCCATGGAGCCCAAGGTGATGCTGTTTGACGAGCCCACGAGCGCCCTGGACCCGGAGATGGTGGGGGAGGTGCTGGACGTGATGCGGGACTTAGCGCGGGGGGGCATGACGATGCTGGTGGTGACGCACGAGATGGGGTTTGCGCGGGAGGTGGCGGACCGGGTGATTTTCATGGACCGGGGGCAGGTGGTGGAGGAGGGGAGGCCGGAGGAGATCTTCACCCGGCCCAAGGAGGAGCGGACCAAGGCCTTCCTGGAGCGGGTTCTGCACCATTAGGCCCGTGGAGGCGTTCTTCCAGGCGCTAAGGGCTTTGGCCGACCCCAAGGCGCCTTACCCAGAGCGGCGAAGAGGGCTTCGCCTGTACGCCCTTTCCCTTTTGGGCCTTCAGGGGCTTTTCCTTCTCCTTCTCGCTCCCCTGGTGCCCAAGGCGGGGCACCCCTTCCTTTGGCTTTTGGCTTTCCTGGGCGGGGGGTGGCTCCTTTGGCTCGGGATGCGAGCCCTAAAGGAGGAGGCCCCCATAGCCCCCTTGGTGGCGGCTGGGCTAGGGGCCTCCCTCACCTTCTTCCTGGGGGTGATGGGGCTACTTCTTCGGCCCTTGGGTTTTGCCCTCCTTGCCTTAGGCGTGTTGGGGTTTGCCTTTTTCCTCAGGTGGGCCGAGGCGGCCTTGGGACGAGGAGGTGAGGGAGGTCTTTGAGGCGGAGGCGGGAAAGGGCCTGGATTTCCTTTAGCTTTTCCTGGGCCCGCTTCTGCCCGAGGGTGTAGACCAGGGGAAGCTTTTCGTGGTCAAAGGTGTCTATGGGGAAGGGGGGGTCTAGGGTGAGGACCAGGTCCGCCGCTTGCAGGGCCAGCTCCTTAAGCCGCCTGCGGCTTGCTTCGCCTGCCAGGAGGGCGGCCTCGAGGGCGGTCTTGGGCGCCTCTTTGGGCGGGGGGTTGGACACGTCCACCGCCACCACCTTGGGGAAGAGGGCCTTGGCGGCCCGCACGGGCACCTTCTCCGCCACGTCCCCGTCCACCAAAAGCCTCCCTTCCCAGGCCACCGGGGGGAAGAGCCCAGGGATGGCGGCGCTGGCCAACACCGCCTTCCACACCGGGCCACGCCGTAAGACCACCGCCTCCCCCGTGAGGAGGTCCGCCGCCTGGATGGCCAGGGGGATGGGGCTGTCCTCGAGCCTGGCCTCCCCGAAGAGGCGCTTTAGCCCCTCCGCCACCTTGGCGGTGTCCGTCAGGGCTGGCCGCCTTAAGGCGGAGAAAAGGCGGGCTAAGAGGCGGAGGTTCCCTGCCCGTTGCAATTGGGCGATTCCCTCGTCAAAGACCGCCTGGTGCACCTTCCAAGGGTCCTTGTGGCCAAAGGCCCAGGCGCAGGCGGCCAAGGCCCCGGCGGAGCTTCCCGCCAGGCCCCGGATGGGGATGCCCGCCTCTTCCAAAACCCAGAGCACCCCCAGATGGGCGTACCCCCGCACGCCCCCACCGCCCAAGGCCAAGGCCACGCCCTTCATTCCGTATCCCCAAAGCCCAGTTCTTGGCCCTCGCGAATAAGTTTGTCTAGGAGAGCCTGCCCCTTCTTTTTGGAGGCTTCCAGGTAGGCTAGGAGGTCTTTGGCCAAGACCCGCCGGTGGGCCCCCACCTTGCGGTAAGGGATTTTCCCTTCTTCCAGGAGGCGCACCAGGTAGGGCCGGGAAATCCCGAGAAGTTCCGCCGCCTGCCCGGTGGTAAGCTCTGCCTCCAAGGGAACAATCCTTACCGGCTCGCCCCGGAGAAGCGCCGCCAAGAGGTCTTGTAGGAGCTGGGTTAGCTCGGGGGTGAGCACCAAGGTGGCTTCCTCCAGGCGCAGGGTTTTGCCAGGTGCTAACCGCTCCCGGAACTGGCGGAGCCCCTCGGGGGAAATGCCGGGCGCAAAGAGGACACCGCTCATGGCATCCCCAGGGTAGCCTATAAACGAAATAAACGCAACAGGGCCTTAGGGCCGAGTGGCGTACGGGCTTTCCCGGAGGAGCCTAGCGAAGTGGGTGAGCCTGGCCTTCCTTAGGCTCTCCCCAAGTTCAGGGCGCAGGCGTCCAGGAATAGGACCCAGGGGTAGGCTTAGGGGCATGGCTCCCCTCTAAGGCCCGGGTACAATGTCCCCATGCGGCCGGACCTTTCCCGGGTGCCAGGGGTCTTGGGGGAGATCGCACGGCGGCGGGCGGGGGCGGTGGCGCCCTACCCCCTTCCCGAGGCCCCGCCGGTGCCCTCTTTCCGGGAAGCGTTGCGTTCTCCGGGGCTCGCCCTCATCGCCGAGGTGAAGCGGCAAAGCCCTTCCGAAGGGCTCATTCGTCAGGTGGACCCGGCGGCGGCGGCGGAGGCGTACGCCCGGGGAGGGGCCCGGGCCCTTAGCGTCCTCACCGAGCCCCACTACTTCGGGGGAGGCTTGGAGGACCTCAGGAGGGTGCGGGAGAAGGTGGCCCTCCCCCTGTTGCGCAAGGACTTCGTGGTGGACCCCTTCATGCTGGAGGAGGCCCGGGCCTTTGGGGCGAGCGCTGCCCTCCTCATCGTGGCGGTGCTGGGGGAGCTCACCGGGGCGTACCTGGAAAGGGCCCGGGCCCTCGGCTTGGACGCTTTGGTGGAGGTGCACACGGAAACGGAGCTGGAATTGGCCCTCGAGGCGGGGGCGGAGATCCTGGGCATCAACAACCGCGACCTTGCCACCTTGCGGATCGACCTTACCACCGCCCCCCGCTTGGGCCGCTTGGCCCGGGAGCGGGGCTATTCCGGGGTGTTGGTGGCGGAGTCGGGCTACGGCCGCAAGGAGGAGTTGGAGCCCTTGAAGGGGCTTTTTGACGCCGTCCTCATCGGCACGAGCCTCATGCGCCAGCCGGACCTGGAGGGGGCGGTGCGGGAGCTTGTAGGATAGCCCCATGCTGGTCATCCCCGCGGTGGACCTCAAGGGGGGCAAGGCGGTGCGGCTCTACGAGGGCCGCCCCGAGGCGGAAACCGCCTATGGCGACCCGGTCTTGGCCGCCTTGCGCTGGCAGGAGGAGGGGGCGAAGCTACTGCACCTGGTGGACCTGGACCGGGCCCTGGGTACCGGGGACAACCGCGAGGTCCTTTCCCGCATCGCAAAGGCCCTTTCCGTTCCCTTTCAGGTGGGAGGGGGGGTCCGTTCCCTGGAGAGCTTGCAGGAAGTCCTCTCCTTAGGGGCGAGCCGGGCGGTGGTGGGCACGGTGGCGGTAAAAGACCCCACCCTCTTGGAAGCGATGCTGGCCCAGGCGGGCCCGGAGCGGCTCGCCGTGGCCCTGGACGCTCGAGGGCTTAGCGTGGTGGTTTCCGGCTGGAAGGAGGCCACCCCCCTCCCCGCCCTAGACCTCTTGCGGACCTGGGAGGCCATGGGGGTCCGCTGGGTCATCTACACCGACGTGCGCCGGGATGGGACGCTACAGGGATTGGACCTGGAGGTGGTAGCCCGGGTGCGGGAGGCGTGGCCCCACACCCTCATCGCCGGTGGGGGGATTGCGGGGCCGGAAGACCTCCAGGCCCTAATGCGCCTGGGCGTGGAAGGGGCCCTGGTGGGGAAGGCCCTTTACGAAGGGCGCATCCGGCTAGGGGACTTCGCCGTATCCTAAGGGGGTATGAAGCTCGTCCACTGGACCTTCCTCCTGGTGAGCCTCGGGGTGGCGGGGGCGGGGCTTTACCTTTACCTCACCTACCCCTCTTTGGCGGTGCCCACGCCTTGGGGCCCGTGGCCCCTCTACCTGGTCCTCCCCGCCGCCTACGCCTTGGGCTTCTTGGTAGGGGGGCTTTACGCCTTGGCCTTTTGGCTTTCCGGCATGGGGGGGCGGCGGGCCCTGCTCCGGGAGGTGCGGCGGCTGCAAGGGGAGGTGAACGCCCTAAAACGGGAGCGGATCGAGGAAATCCCCCGCATCCCCGACCGGGAAGCGCCATGAGGGATAGGGTCCGGTGGCATCTCCTCCCGCTGCCCCCGGTGCCCGAGTGGCTTGGCCTCATGCAGGGCCTAGGGGTGGGGCCTGAGGCGGCCTTGGCCTACTGGCACCGGGGGGTACGGCGGCGGGAGGACCTCGCCCCCCCCCTTACCCGGCTCCCCCTGAAGGGCCTGGAGGAGGCGGCTGAGCTCCTTGCCCGGGCCATGGGCGAGGGGAAGCGCATCCGCATCCACGGGGACTACGACGCCGACGGCCTCACGGGCACGGCCATCTTGGTGCGGGGGCTTCGGGCGCTTGGGGCCGAGGTCCATCCCTTTATTCCCCACCGCCTCGAGGAGGGCTACGGGGTCCTCATGGAGCGCATCCCCGAGCACCTGGAGGCGGCGGACGTCTTCCTCACCGTGGACTGCGGGGTCACCAACCACGCCGAGCTTAGGGAACTGGTGGAAAACGGGGTGGAGGTCCTGGTCACCGACCACCACACCCCCAAGGAAACCCCACCCCCGGGCCTGGTGGTTCACCCCGCTTACACCCCGGGGCTAGGGGAGCACCCCACGGGGGCGGGGGTGGCCTTCCTGCTCCTTTGGGCCTTGCACGAGCGCTTAGGCCTTCCCCCGCCCTGGGACTATGCCGATTTGGCGGCGGTGGGCACCATCGCCGACGTGGCGCCGCTTTGGGGCTGGAACCGGGCCTTGGTGCGGGAGGGGCTGGCCCGCATGCCCGCCTCGCCCTGGGTGGGCCTTAGGCTCCTCGCCGAGGCGGTGGGCTATACGGGGAAGGCGGTGGAGGTGGCCTTCCGCATCGGCCCCCGCATCAACGCTGCAAGCCGCCTAGGAGAGGCGGAGAAGGCCCTAAGCCTCCTCCTTACCGATAGCGAAGCGGAAGCCCGGGCCCTGGTGGAGGAGCTAAACCGCCTCAACGCCCGCCGTCAGGCCATAGAGGAGGAGATGCTGCGGAGGCTTCTCCCCCAGGCCGACCCCGAGGCCAAGGCCATCGTCCTCCAAGACCCCGAGGGCCACCCCGGGGTGATGGGCATCGTGGCGAGCCGTCTTCTGGAGGCCACCCTGCGCCCGGTGTTCCTGGTGGCCCAAGGGAAGGGGACCGTGCGGAGCCTCCCCCCCATCAGCGCCGTGGGGGCGCTCCAGGAAGCGGAGGACCTCCTCTTGCGCTATGGCGGCCACAAGGAGGCGGCGGGCTTCGCCCTTGAGGAGGACCGCTTCCTCGAGTTCCAAAGGCGGATCGAAGCCTACGCCGCCCGTTTCCCCGACCCCGTGCAGGAGGTGCCGCTTCTGGGCCCGCTTCCCCCCGCCTCACGCCTGGCGGAGCTTTACCGGGCCCTTCGCGACCTGGAGCCCTTTGGCGCCGGGAACCCCGAGCCCCTCTTCTTGCTTGCGGGAAGCCCCGAGGAGGTGCGGACCATGGGGGAGGGCAAGCACCGTAGCTTCCGGCTCCAAGGGGTAAGGGTGGTGGCCTGGCGCATGGGGGATAAGGAGGTGCCCGACCCCGTGGAGGCGGCGGTTCTCCTCACGGAGAACCGTTTCAACGGCAGCGTGAGCTACGAGGCCCAGGCCCTGGACTTCCGGGTACCCGGGGAACTCGTTGCCCAGGGGGAGCCCTTCGCCCACCCCCTTTCCCTGGGAGAGGCCTTGGCCCGGGCGCGGATGGGGGAGGGGGTCTACATCCCGGAGGAAAACCCGGAGGGGCTTGCCTACGCCAAGGCCCAGGGCTTCACCCTCCTTCCCCCCGAGGAGGCCTCCCTCTGGCTTGGCCTTCCCCCTTACCCCGTGGCCTGGAAGCGGGTGGACGTGGCCTTGGGGAGCGAGGCCAAGCGACGCCTGGCCACACCCCCCGCCTTGGACACCCCGGAGGAGGCCCTCAAGGCCCACATTGCCCGGAGGCTCCTTTTCGCCTACGAGCGGCGGCACCCCGCCCTCTTCAGCGAGGCGCTTTTGGCGTACTGGGAGGTAAGCCGTGTAGAGGGCCGCGGGAAGCCCATGAGGCCAGGATCTACACCCAGGCCTACCGGATCTACGGGATGATCTACCTGGTGCCGGGCTCGGGCACCGCAGACCTCCTAAACCAGGAAAAGGCGTACCTGCCCGTGACCGGGGCCCTATTGTATGCCCCCGGGTACGCCCATCCCCCCGAAGCCAAGGACCCGAAGGCCAGCACGGGCTTCCTCGCCTTGCGAAAGGAGCGCATCCCGTGGGTGGTGGGGGGCAAGGCGGCGGAACCCCGCACGAGCCCGGCGCTTTTGGAGAAGCGCCAGCTGACTTTTCTCTTTGGGGACTACCTCTTGGCGGGGGGGCTTTTGGTGCCCCGGGGGGTGCGGCTTTCCGACCACCTCTCCCAGGCCAAGCCCTTCCAGACCCTCCTGGAGGCCCGCCTGTACATCCTGCGCCCCGATCGGCCCATCGTGGAGCTGGAACAGTTGGAGAGCTTTTCCCTTCGTTACCCTCAACCTCCGCCTGGCGGAGGCCGTGGCCGAGGCCCCGGGGCAGGCGCACGACCCCCGCCTCACCCTATTTGGCTGAGGGCTTCGCGGATCCTTTCCGCTTGCTCCAGGTTTTCCTTAAGCCTGGCCTCCTCCGCCGCCACCACTTCCCGGGGCGCCTTTTCCCGGAAGCCGGGAGCGGAGAGCTTCCTTTGGCTTTTTTCCGCCAGCTCCAGGAGGTCTTTGAGCCGCTTTTCCTGCCGGCGCTTCCACTCCTCCACATCCAGAAGCCCCTCCAAGGGCATTCGGGCCGTGACCTTGGGCAAGGCCTTGACCAAGGCTTTTTCCGGCCTCTCCTCTAGGAGTTCGGCCCGGGCCAGGAAGCGGAACACCCCTAGGTTCTCCCGCAGGGGGGCCGTTTCCCCCTCCAGAAAGACCCGCACCTCCTGCCCCGGGGGAAGCCCGGCCTCGGCCCTTAAGGCCCGCACCGCCGTCACCGCTTGCTTGAGCGCTTCAAAGGCGGCTTCGGCCTTTTCGTCCTCCCTGCCCTGGGCCTCGGGCCAGGCCTCGAGGGCCAGCTCCTCCTTGCCCGTGAGGGCCTGGTAGAGCTCACTGGTGAGGAAGGGCATCATGGGGTGGAGGAGCTTGAGGAGGGTGGCCAAGGCCTCCTGCAGGGTCCGGAGGGTGTGGGCGTTCCCCGCCTTGAGGGCGGGCTTGGCCGCCTCCAGGTACCAGTCGCAGAACTCGCTCCAGACGAGCTCGTAAATCTCCCGCGCCGCCTGGGCTAGGTCCAAGGCCTCGTAAAGGGCGGTGATCTCCCGCACTCCCCGGTCCAGGCGGCTTTGCATCCAGCGGTCCGCCAGGGTGGGGGTGTCCGCCTGGGGCTGGAAGCCCTCCCGGGAGAGGAGGACGAAGCGGGCGGCGTTGTAGAGCTTGTTGGCGAAGTTGCGGGCCATCTCCAGCCAGCGGAGGTCCAGCCGTATGTCCTGCCCCCCCGTGGCCAGGTAGATGAGGGCGAAGCGTAGGGCGTCGGCCCCGTAGCGCTCCACCATCTCCAAGGGGTCGATCACGTTCCCCTTGGACTTGGACATCTTCTGGCCCTTCTCGTCCAGGACCAGGCCGTGGAGGAGCACGGTCTTGAAGGGCCTTTCCCCCATGAAGTGGTAGCCGGAAACCTCCATGCGGGAAACCCAGAGGAAGAGGATGTCGTACCCCGAAACCAGGACGTCCCCAGGGTAGAAGGCCTTGAGGTCTTCTGTCTCCTCTGGCCAGCCCAGGGTGGAAAGGGGCCAAAGCGCGGAGGAGAACCAGGTGTCAAAGACGTCCTCCTCCCGCCTGAGCCGGGGGCTTCCGCAGGCCTCGCAGAGGGTGGGGTCCTCCAGGTAGCGCTCGGGGCGGGGGACGTTTATGGCGTTGCAGTCCTCGCAGTACCAGGCGGGGATCTGGTGGCCCCACCAAAGCTGGCGGGAGATGTTCCAGTCCTTGACGTTCCTGAGCCAGTCCAGGTTGACCTTTTTCCAGCGCTCGGGCACGAAGGCGATATCCCCCCGCTCCAGGCCCCTTATGACCTTTTCCGCCAGGGGCTTCATGGAAAGCCACCACTGGGGGAAGATGGCGTACTCGATGGGGGTGCCGCAGCGGGAGCAGGTGGCGAGGTTTATGGTGTAATCCTCCTCCTTGACCAGGTGCCCCGCCTCCCGGAAAAGTTCCACCGCCTTCTTGCGGGCCTCGAAGCGGTCCAGGCCCCTTAAGGGCTCGGGTACCCTTTCCCCCTCCATCCTCCCTTCCAGGTTGATCACGGACACCGCCTCGAGGCCGTGGCGTTCCCCGATTTCGTAGTCCAAGGGATCGTGGGCGGGGGTGACCTTGAGGGCCCCGGTGCCGAACTCCTTCTCCACGGCGCTATCGGCCAGAATGGGGATCCAGATCTCCGTGAGGGGGATGCGGGCCCGCTTGCCGATGAGGCCTTGGTAGCGCTCGTCCTCGGGGTGGACGGCGATGGCCTGGTCGGCAAAGACCGTTTCCGGGCGCACGGTGGCGATTTCTATGAAGCCGCCCCCCTCCACCTCGTAGCGCAGGGTGTAGAGCTTGCCGGGGGTGGGCTCGGTTTCCACCTCCAGATCGGAGAGGGTGGTCTCGCACCGGGGGCACCAGTTCACGAGCCTCGGGGCGCGGTACGCCAGGCCCTCGTGGAAGTAGCGGGAAAAGGCGTAGCGCACCGCCTTGGAGCGCTTCTCGTCCATGGTGAAGGCCTCCCGGCTCCAGTCGGCGCTGGCCCCGAGGCGCTTGAGTTGCTTGAGGATCGTCCCCCCCGACGCCTCCTTCCACTGCCACACCCGCTTTAAGAACGCTTCCCGGCCCAGGTCGTGCCGGGTCTTGCCTTCCTTGAGGAGCAGGCGCTCCACCACCACCTGGGTGGCGATGCCGGCGTGGTCCGTGCCGGGGAGCCAGACCGCTTCGTAGCCCCGCATGCGCTTGTAGCGGATGAGGGCGTCTTGGAGGGAGTTGTCCAGGGCGTGGCCCATGTGCAAGGAACCCGTGACGTTGGGGGGTGGCATGAAGATGACGAAGGGGGGCTTGCCGCTTTTGGGGTTGGCCACGAAGGGGTTCTTCGCCCACCTTTCCGCCCACTTGGGTTCCACCGCCTGAGGGTCGTAGGCCTTGGGTAGGTCCATGCTATCCATCACTTTACCCGGGCGGGCCAGGGGAAGGCCAGGGCAGGGCTTAGGGAAGGGCGTAGAGGTAGTAGCGCCCGTTTTCCAGGTGGAAGAAGGCCTCCTCGTAGGCCAGGCCCTCAATGGGGGTTTCGGGGGGGATGGGAAGGGAAACCCCTCCCACCCGGATGCCCTCCGGGAGGACCTCCAGGGTTCCTTGGGCCACTTCTTGGCTTTCCGCCTCCGGGTCGTTGAGGGGCGTGTAAAGGAGGCGCACGGGAAGCCCCTTTAGGCTATGGAGCACGTTGCTGGGGTGGCGGAAGGGGGCGCGGTGGAGGAGGCGCTCCTCCACCTCCGCCACCTCCCCCAAGAGGGCGTAGCGGTCCAGGGGCAACAGGGCCTTGCCGCTTTCCAGGAGCACCAGGAACCGGGTGCGGTCTTCCTCCGAGAGGAGGACGGGGGCCTGGTGGCGGCCCACCTTGGGGTCTTGGTCCAAACGTCCCTTGAGGAGCTCTTTGGCGGCCTCCAAGGCCTCTTCCCTCGTGGGGTAGAGGCTATAGGGGTTCACCTTGAAGAGGAGTTGGTACCCCTGGGGCCCTTGGATGAGCCAGGCCACATGGAGCTCAAAGAAGCGGCGTTTTTGCCAGGCGGGGTGCATAGGGAGGAGTATACGCCCTCATTGTGCCTTCACCCCTTGCCCAAAGCTATCGCCGGGTATACTCTAGGCCCGGTATGGCGCTATCCGAAGAGCGGGTCCTGGAGGCCCTGCGCACGGTGATGGACCCCGAGCTGGGGAAGGACCTGGTGTCCTTGGGCATGGTGGGGGAGGTGCGGCTTGAGGGCAAGCGGCTGGAAGTGCTCGTGAACCTCACCACCCCCGCCTGTCCCCTCAAGGGGCAGATCGAGGCGGACATCCGCAAGGCCCTCCTCCCCTTGGGCCTCGAGGAGGTGCGGGTCCGCTTCGGCGGGGGGGTGCGTCCCCCGGAAAAGTACCCTATTCCCGGGGTGAAGCACGTGGTGGCGGTGGCCTCGGGCAAGGGTGGGGTGGGGAAGAGCACCGTGGCCGCTAACCTGGCCCTGGCCCTCAGCCAGGAGGGGGCCCAGGTGGGGCTGTTGGACGCCGACCTCTATGGCCCGAGCCAGGCCAAGATGTTCGGTCTGGAGGGGCAGAAGCTCAAGGTGGACCAAAACCGCCGGATCCTCCCCCTGGAGGCCCACGGCATCAAGGTCCTCTCCATGGCCAACATCGTTCCCCCGGGCCAGGCCATGATCTGGCGGGGGCCCATCCTCCACGGCACCCTGAAGCAGTTCTTGGAGGAGGTGAACTGGGGGGAGCTGGACTATTTGGTGGTGGACCTCCCCCCAGGCACCGGGGACGTGCAGCTTAGCCTGGCCCAGCTCACCCAGGTTTCCGGCGGGGTCATCGTCACCACGCCCCAGGAGGTGGCCGTCATCGACGCCGAGCGGGCGGCGGACATGTTCAAGAAGGTACAGGTGCCCATCCTGGGGGTGGTGGAGAACATGAGCGCCTTCCTCTGCCCCCACTGCGGCAAGCCCACCCCCATCTTCGGGGAGGGGGGCGGAAAGCGGCTCGCCGAGCGGCTCAAGGCCCGCTTCCTGGGGGAGATCCCCCTCACCCTTCCCTTACGGGAAAGCGGGGACCAAGGCACCCCCATCGTGGCCCAGGACCCGGAGGGGCCAGAGGCCCAGGCCTTCCGCCGGGCGGCCCGGGAGCTTGCCGCCGCTTTGAGCGTCCAGGCCTTTATCGCTTTGCCCATGGCCTGATATGGCCCTTCTCCTGGAAGGTACCAAGGAACGGGTTCTGGACCTCCTCAGGGTCAAGCCCCGCACGGCCAAGGAGGTGGCGGAGGCCCTGGGCATCAGCCAGGTGGCGGCCCGCAAGCACCTGGAGGACCTCGAGGCCCGGGGCCTGGTGCGCTCGGAGGTGCGCCGCTGCCCGGGCCGGGGCCGGCCCTACCGCCTTTACCAGGCCCAGGACGAAGGAGCCCCCTACGCCGCCCTTTGCCAGGATGTGCTCAAGGGCCTCGAGGGGGCCTTGGGGAAGGAAGGGGTGGTGCGGCTCCTCTTGGAAAGGAACCGGCAGCTTTTTGCTCCCCTGAACCTAAAGGGCCTTCCCCTGCGGGAGCGCCTGGAACGCTTGGCCGCCTTTCTCAAGACCCAGGGCTACGAGGCGGAGGTGGTGGAGGAGGGAGGAAGGCTTTACCTCTGCCAGCACCGATGTCCTAAGCTCGCCCTCTCCCGGGAACACGAGGCCCTTTGCCAAAGCGAGCTCTTGGCCTACCAGGAGCTTTTGGGCCTCCCCCTCCTCCGGGAGGAACGCCTGGCGGAGGGGGGAAGCTGCTGCCGCTACCGCGTAGAATGACGGGGTGTGGGTTTACCGCCTAAAGGGCACGCCCTGGGAACTGGACGCTATCCTCCCCGAGCTCTTTGACCGGGGGGCGCGGGGGCTTTGGGAGCGGGAAGGGGAGGTCCTGGCCTACTTTCCCGCCCCCTTGGACCTGCCCTACGGGGGGGTCTGGGAGGAGGCGCCGGACGAGGACTGGCTCGAGGCCTGGCGGCGCGACCTGAAGCCTGCCCTGGCCCCCCCCTTCGTGGTTCTCGCCCCTTGGCACGCTTGGGAGGGGGGGGAGATCCCCTTGGTCATCGAGCCCGGTATGGCCTTCGGCACCGGGCACCACGAGACCACCCGCCTGGCCCTCATGGCCCTGGCCCGCCACCTCGCCCCGGGGGAAAGGGTGCTGGACCTGGGCACGGGAAGCGGCATCCTGGCCATCGCCGCCGCCAAGCTGGGGGCGGAGGCCGTGGGGGTGGACATAGACCCCTCCGTCTTGCCCCAGGCGGAGGAGAACGCCCGCCTAAACGGGGTTTTTGCGCGCTTTCTGGAAGGGAGCCTAGAGGAGGCGCTTCCCCTCGGCCCCTTTGACCTCTTGGTGGCCAACCTCTTCGCCGAGCTTCACCAGGCCTTTGCCCCCCGCTATGGGGAGGCCTTGGCCCCCGGGGGGAGGCTTCTCCTCACGGGCATCCTTAAGGAGAAGGCCCCCTTGGTGCGGGAGGCCCTCCGGGATGCGGGGTTTTTCCCCCTGGAGGAGGCGGAGGAGGGGGAGTGGGTCCTCCTCGCCTATAGGAGGTAGCCCGTGCGTCCCCACCGCGCCTATAGCCCTGGCCTCAGCGGCGTCCTCTCCCACCGGGAAAGCCGCCACCTTTTGCAGGTGCTAAGGGCCCAGGTGGGGGACCGTTTTACCGTGTTTGATGCGGAGCGGGAGGCCTTGGCCGAGGTGGTGGACCTGGGCCCCCCGGTGCGCTACCGCATCCTGGAGGAGCGCCGCCCGGAGCGGGAGGTGGGGGTGGAGGTGGTCCTCTATATGGCCCTCCTCAAGGGGGACAAGCTGGCCGAGGTGGTGCGCATGGCCACGGAGCTCGGCGCCACCCGCATCCAACCCCTCATCACCCGGCACAGCGTGCCCAAGGAGATGGGGGAGGGGAAGCTTAGGCGCCTGCAGGCCATCGCCCTCGAGGCGGCCAAGCAGTCAGGAAGGCTAAGGGTGCCCGAGGTCCTTCCCCCCATACCCCTGAAGGCGGTGCCGGAGGTGACCCAAGGCCTCGTGGCCCACGTGGGGGCAAGCCGCTTGGTGCGGGAGGCCCTGGACCCGGAAAAGCCCCTGGCCCTGGCCGTGGGGCCGGAAGGAGGCTTCGCCGAGGAGGAGGTGGAGCTCTTGGAGGCGCGGGGCTTCACCCCGGTGACCTTGGGGCGGAGGATCCTCCGGGCGGAAACCGCCGCCCTCGCCCTCCTCGCCCTTTGCACTGCGGGGGAGGGAAGGTGAGGGGCCTTCTTCTCCTTCTTCTTTTCCTTTCCGCCTGCCGCTACACCTTTCTCCCCCTGGACCCGGGCAAGCCCCCTTCGCCCGAGCGGCCCTTCGTGGTGGCCAGGCTCGTCCCTGCGGGGAGTGAGGCGAGGCTTTCCCTAAAGGTGGAAAGGCTTCCCCGCCCCGGCTACCTCCACCTCAAGTGGTACCGGGAGGAGCGTCTAATCTTGGAGCGGGCGCTTTTCCTGGAGGGGCCTGGGGAGTACCAGGCCCGCTTGCCCCTTCAGGAGGGGTACCACCGCCTGGTGGGGGTTTTCGAGGGGGCGGCGCTCTTCCAGCTGGACCTGGGCGCCCCGCACCTACCGGACCCCGATGAGGTAGAGGACCAGGGGAACCGTTAGGAAGGCGAAGAAGGTGGAAACCACCACGCTCCGGGCCACCCGTGGGGCGTCCCCGCCGAACTCCCGCGTGAGGAGAAAGGCGTTCACCGCCACAGGGGTGGCGGACTGAAGGACCAGGACCTGGTGCTCCAGCCGGGGAAGCCCTAAGGCGAGCCCCACCCCGTAGGCCAGGAGGGGGGCGAGGAGGAGCCTTAGGGCGCTGGCGGTGGCCTCGAAGGCGCCCACCTGGAAGCGGGTCTGGCCCATCTGCATCCCCAGGGTGAGGAGGAGGACGGGGATGGCCGCCTGGCCCATGAGCCGCACCCCCTCGTCCAGGCGGAAGGGGAGGGTGAGGCCCAGGGCCTTGAGGAGGAGGCCCAAAAGGAGGGCGTAGAAGAGGGGAAGGCTTAAGGTGAGGCGAAGCCCATCCCGAAGCCCCCCGCCCCGGATAAAGGCGGGGCCGAGCCCGAACATGACCACGCTGGAGAGGATGAAGTAGACCACGGCCCGCCTGAGGCCCTCCTCCCCCAGGGCGAAGTAGGTGAGGGAAAGGCCCATGTTGCCCGAGTTGGGGAAGAGGCTACAGACCAAGAGGCCCTTGGTGGCCTGGGGAGAAAGCCCAAGAAGCCTTCCCGTTCCTTGGATGGTGAGGAACAGGAGGGCGTAGGTGAGGGCGAAGCCCAGGGTGAGCCCCCAAAGCCCTTCCCGGGTGTACTCCGCCCGGTACATGGCGTCGAAGATGAGGGCGGGGACCAGAAGGTAAAGGGTGAGGCGGCTTAGGGTGGTGAGGTCCATGGGCACGCGCCGCCCCAGGAGGTAGCCGGCGAGGACCACCAGGGCCACGGGAACCACCGTGTTGAGGAGGGCCTGCATGTGGGGCATTCTAGGGCTATGCCGAGCTACTTGGAACTGGCGGAGGCCATCCGGCGGGTGCTCCTGGAGGGGGCGGTGGCGCCCAAGCGGCAGGTCCTGCCCTTGCCCACGGGGCAGTTTCTGGTGATGCCAGCGGCGGATGGGGAGGTGGCGGTGTGCAAGCTGGTGGTGGTGGAGCCGGGCAAGACCCCCATGGTGCAGGCGGAGGTGTGGGTGAGGCGCCTCGCCACGGGGGAGGTCCTCCACCTTCCCGGGGAGGAGCTCACGCAAAGGCGCACCGCCGCCCTTTCCCTCCTCGCCGCCACCCTCCTTGCCCCGAGGCGGGAAGGGGCTTTGTTGGTGGTGGGGCCCGGGGCCGTGGGCGTGGCCCACCTCGAGGCCTTCGCCGAGGCCTTTCCCCTCACCCGGGTCCTGGTGCGGGGGAGGGGGCGGGAACGGGTCTTGGCCTTCTTGGAGCGGGCCAGAGCGCTGGGGTTGGCCGCCGAGGCGTGGACCGGGGACGAGGTCCCGGAGGACGTGGCCTTCCTGGTCACCGCCACCCCAAGCCCCACCCCTGTCCTGCCCCCCCGGGTGCCGGAGGGGGTCTTCTTGGCGGCGGTGGGGAGCTTCCGCCCGGAGATGCGGGAGGTGCCCGAGGCCCTGGTGGCCCAGGCCGCCCTCTACGCGGACACGGAGGATGCCCTCATGGAGGCGGGGGAGCTTCAGGGGCTCGCCCGCCCCGTCATCCCCTTGCGGGAGGCCCTCTTGGGCCGGCGGGGGGAAGGGCGGTTCGTCCTCTTCAAGAGCGTGGGGCACGCCCTCTTCGACCTGGCGGCGGCCAGGGCCTACCTCGGTCTATAACCGGACCACGATCTTCCCCGTGTGGCCCCGGTCCAAGAGGGCCTGGAAGGCGGCCTCCGCCTGGGCAAAGGGGAAGACCTGCCCCACCACGGGCCTAAGCGCTTTGCCCAGGCGGGGGAGGAGGAAGCCTAGCGCCTCGTCCACCAGGGGCCTTTCCCCCAGGAGGGGGGCGAGCCAAAAGCCCATCACGGTGAGGTTCTTGCGCATGAGCTTGAGGGGAGGGATGGGGGCCACCTCCCCCTCCGCCGCCCCGATGTAGACCAGGCGCCCCATGGGCTTGAGGAGGTTGAGGCTTTCCTCTACCGCCTTGCCCCGCACCTCCAGGAGGAGGTCCACCCCGCCTAGGGCCTTCACCCGTTCGGGCAGCTCCTCGTAGAAAGCGGTGAGGTCCGCCCCGAGGCGCTTGGGGAGGGCGAGCTTTTCCGGCCTCGAGGCTGCCGCCACCACCTTAAGCCCCAGGGCCTTCGCCACCTGCACCGCCGCCGTGCCCAAGGCTCCCGCCGCCGCCTGCACCAAGACGCTTTCCCCCGGCCTGGCCCCCGCCCGCCTTAGGGCCAGGTAGGAGGTGAGGAAGGAAACGGGGTAGGCCGCAGCCTCCTCTGGGCTAAGCCCTTCCGGCACCGGAAGGAGGGCCGTTTCCGGCACCTTCACCTTCTCCGCAAGCCCCCCTTGGCCCACGAGGGCGGCGTAGCGGCGATCGCCCACCCGCCCCACCACCTCCATTCCCGGGATGAAGGGCGGGTGGAACCGGGTGAGGTAGGCCCCAAGCCGCACCAGGTGGTCGGCGAAGTTGAGGCCCACCGCCTCCACCTGGAGGACCACCTCCCTTGGCCCCGGCGTGGGGTCCTCCACCTCTTTGCGCGCCAAGGGGGCGCCGAGCTTCTCCTGCACCCAGGCTTGCATGGGGATAGTCTAGCGGGATTTGGTATCTTGGCCCCATGACGGAGAAGAACCTTGCCCGCTTTTACCAGATCGCCCAAGAGATCTGGAGCCAGCTGCCCCCTTCCGCCCGCTTCCGGCCGCTAGAGGATGGAAAGGTCTTGGCCCGGTATGCTCCTCTGATGGAAGGCTGGACCGAGGACCTGGTGCAGGGCTTTTACGATACCCTCTTCGGCCATCCTGCCACCCGAAAGGTGTTCCGCGAAGGGGAGAGGCCAGCCCGGGAGAAAACCCTTAGAGACTGGTACCTCCGTACCCTGCGGGGTCCTTTCAACGGGCAGTACTTCGCTTGGCAGGCCCTGGTGGGGCTCGTGCACGTGCGCCGCGGCGTGACCAACGCCATGATGGCAGCCATGTGGAACTGGCTCGTGGAGGAGGTGGGCCGAAGGGCCAGGGGGCACCTCTCCTTGGAGGAGGCCCGGGCCCTGGAGGATGCTTGGCGCCGTTTGGCCTTCACCGTCATGGCCCTCATCGCCGAGGAATACCTGGAGGCCTACCTCGAGGCCCTGGCCCTGGCTAAAGGAGAAAATCCCCGGGCCTTTTTGCAGCAGGCCCAGGAGATGGCGGCAACGCTTCTGGAAGGTCTCAAGCCGGCCTAGCCCTTCACCGACCCCGCCAGAAGCCCCCGCAGGAAGTAGCGGCCTAGGAAGATGTAGACCAACAGCGTGGGCAAGGCGGCCAGGATGGCCCCCGCCATGGGCAGGTTCCACTTCACCGCCTCCCCCCCGGCGAGCTGCGCCAGGGCCACGGTGATGGGCTGGCTTTCTGGCCGGGTCAAGGTCACGGCGAAGAGGAACTCGTTCCAGATCTGCGTGAACTGCCAGATGGCCACCACCACGAAGGCGGGGGCGGAGAGGGGCAGAATGACGTGGCGGAAAACCCCGAAGAAGCCGGCCCCGTCAATGCGGGCTGCCTCCACCAGCTCGTCGGGGATTTCGCTGTAGTAGTTCTTGAAAATTAGGGTGACGATGGGGATGCCGTAGATCACGTGCACCAGGATGAGGCCAAGGAGCGTCCCGTACAGCCCGATGGCCTTCACGAACTGGAAGAGGGGGATCAGGATGCTTTGGTAGGGGATGAACATCCCGAAAAGCAAGAGGGCGAAGAGGAGGTTGGACCCAGGGAAGGGCCACTTGGCCAGCACGTAGCCGTTTAAGGCCCCCACCAGGGCGGAAAGCAGGGTGGCGGAGATGGCCAAGACCAAGGAGTTTTGAAACTTGGGCCGGAAGGCCTCCCAGGCGATGCGGAAGCTTTCCCAGTAGACGGGGTCGGGCCAGTGCCAAACGGTGTCCAGGGTAATCTTGGCGGGTTCCTTCAAGGCGGTGAGGACCACCAGGTAGACGGGAAGGAGGAAAAAGCCCGCCATGAGGAGGAGGAAGGCGTAGAGGATGACCCGGCCCATCAGCGCCGCACCTCCTTCCGAAGCTGGCTGGCCAGGTAGGGCACCACCACCACCGCCACCAGGAGGAGGAGCAGGATGCCGATGGCCGCACCCTTGGCGAACTGGTTGCCGCGGAAGGCCAGAAGGTACATGTAGATGGCGGGCACGTCCGTGGGGGCGTAGTCCAGGCCGGCCATGGCGAAGATGAGGTCAAAGATCTTTAAGGCGATGTGCCCCAACACGATCATGGCGGAAAGGGTGATGGGGGCAAGGAGGGGCAGAATCACGTGGCGGTAGGTCTGCCAGGGGGTAGCCCCATCCACCTTGGCGGCCTCGAGGACCTCCACGGGTATTCCCCTAAGCCCCGCCAGGTACAGGGCCATGGTGTACCCCGACATCTGCCACATGGCCGCCAGGATCACCCCCACCAAGGCCAAACTGAAGCCATGGGGCTCGGGGTAGGGAAGGAGGTGCGCGCTCCGTCCCAAGGTGAAGGCCCAAAGGAGGAGCAACCCGCCGGAAAGGAGGGCATAAAGGCGCCGTTTCCCTTCCCCTTCCCGGTGGGCCCGGTAGGCCACGTAGAGGAGCACAAGCCCCACCACCAAGGCGGTGTAGAAGGGAAGCTGGTTCCAGTCAAAGACCAGGACCTGTTCCCTGGTGGTGAGCCAGGGGAAGGACCAAGGGGGTAGGCCCAACAGCGTGGGCAGGACGTTCACCCCGCCTTGGGGCTGGAGAAGCCAGCGCCAGATGGTCCCCGTGACCACGAAGGAAAGGGCCATGGGGAAGAGGAAGACGGTGCGGAAGAAGCCTTCCCCCCTTGGGCTTTGGTCCAAGGCCACCGCCAGGAGAAGGCCCAGGCCTAGGCTTCCCGCCATGAAGAAGAGGGTAAAGAAGATGAGGTTCACCACGCTCTGGCGGAAGCGCACGTCCACGAAGCCCGTGAAGAGCTCGCGGTAGTTGGAGAGGCCCACGAAGTGGAGGGTGGGCTTCTCGGCCAGGGCTTGGGCGGGGTTCTTGCCCCAGTCGCTGAGGGAAACGTAGAGGTTTTGCCCGATGAAGCCGTAGACGAAGATGCCCACCGCCACCAAGGAGGGGAGGAGGACCAAGAAAGCCGTGATGCGGTCGCGCATGTGTCCTCGGGGAAAACCCCGTGGGGGACGTAGCCCCCACGGGGAGAAGGGCGCTTAGCGGCCCAGGCCTACCTGGTCGGCGATGGCCTGGGCGGCGTTGGCCGCCGCCTGCGGGCTCTTGGTCTGGAGGAAGATCTCCATCACCGTGCCGAACTGGCTCATGAAGCTTTCCGGCGCCACGGCCCCGTGGACCAAGGAGCCCACGATGCGGTTGGACTTCCAGTCCCGCATGGCCGCCTGGCCGTAGGCGTTGTACTTGGCCGGGTCGGAGTCCAAGCGGGCGGCGATGGAGCCCTTAAGGGGGTTGAAGGTGTCCTGCCCTTCCTTAGACCCCACCAGCCGGAGCCAGTTGAGGGCGTTCTGGCGGTTCTTGGCTCCCTTGGGCAGGCCGAAGGAGTCGGAGAGCATCATGAAGACCCCTTGGGTGCCCGGGGAAGGGGCCCAAGCAAAGTCGGTGCCGGGCTTAAGCTTCAAGGTGGTGGCCATGTACCCTGCGGCCCAGTCCCCCATGATGTTGAAGGCGGCCTGGCCTTGCACCACCCGGTCCACCGCTTGCTGCCAGGAAAGCCCAGCGGCGTCCTTGTTGGCGCAGTCCAGCACCTTGCCGAAGGTTTCCCAGACCGCCACCGCCTTGGGGTCGGTGAACTTCAGCTTGCCGTTCCAAAGGTTGTTCCAGCCGTCAGCCCCCAGCATGGCCAGGGCCACGCTTTCCCAAAGGTGCTGTTGCGTCCAGTTTTCCCCCAGGGCCAAGGGGGCCTGGAGGCCCTTCCGCTTCAGGGTCTCGCAGGTGGCGAGGAACTCGGCCCAGGTCCTGGGCGGGTTCACCCCCCATTCCCGCAGCTTGGCCGGGATATACCACATGACGTTGGAGCGGTGGATGTTCACCGGGACGCTCCAGATGCCCCCCTTGTAGGAGATGAGGTCAATGAGCCCCTTGGGGAAGGCCTGGAGCCAGCCCTCCTGGCGGAAGAGGGGGGTGAGGTCCTCCATGCGGTTGGCCACCACCCAGGTACCGATGAGCTCCATGCCGGCGTGGACCTGGAAGGTGTCGGGGGGGTCGCCGCCGAGCATCCGGGTCTTGAGCACCGCCTTGGCGTTAACCCCAGCTCCTCCGGTCACCGTGGCGTTGATGACCTCCACGCCGGGATACTTCTGCTTGTAGAGCCGGATGAGGGCCTCGAGGGCCGGCCCCTCGTCCCCCGCCCACCAGGAAAAGATCTCTAGCTTGCCCGTCTGGGCCAGGGCGCTAAGCCCCAAGGCCATGCCGAGTACCCAAAGCCACTTCCTCATACCTACCTCCATTGCGACGTGGGCTTTCCGCCCACAGGCCGCCCAACTCAAAGAAGCGCGCCAAAAAGAGGCTCGCCCCGCCCACCGCCGCCGCCAGGTGCCCGTAGGAAGAGGGTTGCACGGAAAGCGTGCGGTGGGTTTCCAAAAAGGCGTGCGCCGCCAGGGCGCGGCGCAAGGGGGCTTCCAAGAAGGGAAAGAGCTCCGCCGCCTTGCCCCCCACCACTACCCGGGCGGGGTCGTAGGCCACGGCCAGGTTGGCCACAAACCGGCCCAAGGCGTCCCCTAGGTGGGCCAAGGCGGTCCGGGCCAGGGGGTGGCCCGCCTGGGCCTGGGCCAAGAGGGCCTCGAGGTCCTCCGCTTCCCCTCCCAAGGCCCGGTGGTGCCGCAGCAAGGCTCCCAGGCCGAGCTCGGTTTCCAAGCACCCCTTGCGCCCACAGGCGCAAGGGGCTTCCCCAAAGCCGAGCCAGTGGCCCACCTCCCCCGCCGCACCACTCGCTCCCCGGAGGAGGCGGCCTTCCGCCACCACGCCCACGCCCAGGCCGGTGCTGAGGACCAGGTAGGCCAGGTTTTCCTCCCCGTGGAAGAAGACCTCGGAAAGGGCGGAGGCCTTGGCGTCGTTTTCCGCCAAGGTGGGTAGGGGGAAGGAGGCCAGAAAGGGGCTCAAATCCAGGTTGCGCCAGGCCAGGTTGGGGGCGTAAAGGAGCTGGGTTCCCACCACCACGCCGGGCAGGGTGAAGCCGAGGCCCAAGGCCCCTTGGGCCTCAGGCAGGCTTTCCTGCAGAAGCCGGGCGAAGCGCTCCTCCGGCCCCGCCTCCTTGGCGTGGGCCCACTCCTTGGCCCAAAGCACCTCACCCCGCCAGTCCAGGGCCAGGAGGACGGTACCTTCCACCCCGATTTCCGCTCCCAGGGCGAAGCGGGCCCCTGGCCGCAGGTGCAACAGGGTTCCCGGCCGCCCCAAGGGCGGGGAGGTGGAGGCCCCTTCCTCCAGGAGGCCTTCGTGCAAGAGCTCGTCCACCAGGCGGCTCACGGCGCTTTTGGCCAGGCCCGTGAGCCGGGAGAGGTCGGCGCGGGTGAGGGGACCCCGCCGCAGGTGGCCCAAGATGGCCCGGCGGTTCAGCCTGCGGATTTCCTGTGTGTCCCCTTTGCGCACCCGTGCCCCCCTTTAGTTCGTTCTCGGGACTAAGTAAACCACCGCCCCCGCCTTCCGTCAAGCCCTTGTCAGGTTCGCCCTCCAGGGCTTAGCCTTGAAGCCAAGGCCCGCTAGGGCCTCAAAGCCAGGTCCGTTGCCCTGGTGCCTGGGTGCGTAGCCCAGGCTTAAAGTGGGGAAGTCCGGTGCAAGTCCGGCGCTGTCCCGCAACGGTAACCGGCCAAGCCATGGGCCTTTCCTCGCAGGCCGGAAGCCCGAATACCTGCCAGGGCCGCCCGCCTTACCCCGTGGCGGGCACCTCACGCGGATGGGGGAGCGCTGGGGGCTTCTCAAGCGTTTTGGTGCCCCTGCCGCTCTTTCGGCAGGGGCGTTGCCCTACCTCCCCCGGGCCCGGTGCGCCTGGCCCTAGCGGCCTTAGGGAGGTGGGCATGAGGAAAATCTGGGCGTTTTTGTCGGTTCTCTTGGCCTTAGCCTTTGCCTTTCCCCTCACCCTCACGGACGACCTGGGCCGCTCGGTGACCCTGAAGGCCCCCCCTAAGCGCGTGGTCTCCATGCTGCCTTCGGTTACGGAGACGGTGTGCGCCCTGGGGGCCTGCGACCGCCTGGTGGCCACGGACGACTACTCGGATTGGCCGGAGAGCGTGAAGCGCCTGCCCAAGGCGGGGGGGCTTTACAACCCTAACCCCGAGCTGATCGTCTCCTTGAAGCCGGACTTGGTCTTGGTTTCCCGCTACGGCAAGCTTTACGAAACCCTGGAGCGGGCAGGGCTTACCGTGTTCGTGGTGCGCACGGAAACCTACGAGGACATCTTCAAAACCGTACGCACCCTGGCGCAGCTTCTGGGGCTTGGGTCGCAGGGGGAAAGGCTGGTGGCCCAGATCCAGAAGGAGGTTTACCAGGAGGAGGCCCGGGCCGCCAAGGCCAAGGCCAGGCCCCGGGTCTACTACGAGATTGACCCCACCCCTTACACCGTGGGGCCGGAAAGCTTTATCGGGGTCCTCATCCAGAAGGCCCGGGGGGTGAATATCGTTCCCAAGGAGCTTGGGCTTTTCCCCAAGATCGCCCCCGAGTTCGTGGTGGAGAAGAACCCCGAGGTCATCGTGGCCACCTACCCGAACGCCCGGGAAACCATACAGAGCCGACCGGGTTGGAGCCGGGTGAGGGCGGTGCAGGCGGGGAGGATCTGCGTGTATACGGGGGGGGAGGACAACCTTCTTTCCCGCCCCGGCCCCCGGGTGGCCCAAGGGCTTAGGCTCCTGGTGGACTGCTTCCACGGGCGCTAGGCCATGACCTTGTCCTTGCCCCTTGCCCTCAGGCGGAGCCTCGTCTTCGCCTGGCTCTTGGCCCTCTTGGCCTTGGCCTTGGTTTTGGGGCTCGCCTTGGGGGCGGTGGCGGTGCCTTTCGGGGAGGTGGTGCGGGCCCTGTTGGGCCTCGAGGAGAACCCCATCATCACCGAGCTACGCCTGCCCAGGGTTCTCGGGGGCATGCTGGTGGGGGCGGCCTTGGGGGTGGCGGGGGCTTCCTTCCAGGGCCTGTTCCGCAACCCCTTGGCCGATCCCTATCTCATGGGGGCGGCCTCGGGGGCGGCCTTTGGCGTGACCCTGTTGGCGGTCCTTATGGGCGGGCTTTCCCCCGCCTTCGCCCAGCATGCGGTCTTCCAGGGCCTTCCCCTTTCCGCCACCCTCTTCGGCTTCCTGGGGGCCCTTTTCGCCACCCTCCTCACCCTGGTCTTGGCCGGAGGGGTGGCGCGGACGGGGGAGCTGGTCTTGGCGGGGGTGGTGGTGGGCAGCGTCCTCACGGGGCTCACCACCTACCTGATGCTCCAGGACGCCGATCGGGTTCGGGCGGTGTTCGCCTACACCCTGGGGAACCTGGCCTTTTTGGGCTGGCCGGGGGTGAGGGCCTTGGCCTTCTTCCTCCTCCTCGCCTTACCGCCCCTTTTCCTCCTGGGCCGGGTCCTTAACGCCCTGCAGCTTGGGGAGGAGGTGGCGCGAAGCCTGGGCCTTCCCCTCAATGCGCTAAAGCTCCTCCTTTTGGCCGCGGCCAGCCTCCTCACCGCCGCCAGCGTGGCCCAGGCGGGGATCATCGGCTTCGTGGGGCTCGTCACCCCCCACGCCTTAAGGCGGCTTTTGGGGGAGGACTACCGCCTGCTCCTGCCGGCGAGCGCCCTGGGCGGGGCCGTCCTTCTGGCCCTGGCCGACCTCCTGGCCCGCACCCTTACCCGGCCCGCCGAGCTTCCCGTGGGGGTGGTGACCACCCTCCTCGGAGGGCCCTTCTTCCTTTACCTCCTTTGGAGGCGGCGTGGGCGGGCTTGAGGCGAGGGGTATCGTGGGGCCTTTCGCCCTAAAGGGGGTGGACCTCAGGGTGGGCCCGGGGGAATGGCTGGCCCTCCTCGGCCCCAACGGCTCCGGCAAGACCACCTTGCTTCGGGTGATGGCGGGGCTTCTTAGGCCCAAAGGCGGAGCGGTGTACCTGGAGGGGAAGCCCCTTGGCGCCTACGGGAGCTACGCCCGGGGCCGGCTTCTCGCCTACCTGCCCCAAGGAGGGCCTTACCCTGAGGGGCTTTGGGTGGAGGAGGTGGTGCGCCTGGGGCGGCTTCCCTACCTGGGGCTATGGGGCCGGGAGGGGCGGGAGGACCTCGAGGCGGTGGCCTGGGCCCTGGAGGCGGCGGGGGCGGCCCACCTTAGGGGGCGGCTCCTCGGTACCCTCTCCGGGGGCGAGCGGCAACGGGTCTTTCTGGCCCGTGCGTTGGCCGCCCGGCCCCGCTACCTCCTCTTGGACGAGCCCACCACCTATCTGGATCTGGAGCATCAAGGGGAGGTGGTGGCCCTCCTTAGGGCCTTGGCGGGGCGAGGCGTGGGGGTGCTTTCCGTCCTGCACGACCCCAACCAGGCGGCCTTGGCCCACCGGGTGGCGGTGTTGCGGGAGGGGCGGCTTGTGGCGGAAGGGCCGCCTGCGGCGGTGCTGACGGAGCCCCTCCTCCAGGGGCTCTACGGGCCCCGGGTGCGGGTGGCCCACGTGGCGGGGAGGCCCCATGTCTACCTGGACGGATAGGGCTCGGCTTTACGTGCGGGGCCGGGCGCTCCTGCTGGACCTGGGCAAGGAAACCCCTTTTTACACGGAAAGCGGTCCGAGGCGGGCCCGTTACCTCCTGGTGGGCCGGCTCTCCCCGCCGGAGTGGCTTCGGCTTAGCCTTCCACGGGAAGGGGTGTTGCACTACCCCCTTCCCGTGGACCCCTTGGCTTTTGAGTGGGAGGGGGAGACCCTCCTGCTACCGGGCCTACGGGTCTACCTGGGCGGGCCTCCTCCCTTCGTGGAAACGCCCTTTTACGCCTGGCGCTTGACGAGAGGAGAGGAGGAGGGGTAGGGTGGCCTTACCGACCGTTCGGTCGTGGGGAGGTGCGCCGTGCGGCTCAAGGATAAGGTGGTCCTGATTACCGGGGCGGCCCACGGGATCGGCCGGGCCACCCTGGAGCTCTTCGCCCGGGAAGGGGCGCAGCTCGTGGCCTGCGACATCGAGGAAGGCCCCTTGGCGGAGGCGGCTGCGGCCACGGGGGCCTTGCCCGTGGTCATGGACGTGGCCGACCCCGCTTCGGTGGAGCGGGGCTTTCAAGAGGCCTTGGCCCGCCTGGGCCGCCTGGACGGGGTGGTGCACTACGCCGGCATTACCCGGGACAACTTCCACTGGAAGATGCCCTTGGAGGACTGGGAGCTGGTCCTAAGGGTGAACCTCACGGGGAGCTTCCTGGTGGCCAAGGCGGCCTCGGAGGCCATGCGGGAGCGGAACCCGGGGAGCATCGTGCTCACGTCTAGCCGGGTGTACCTGGGGAACCTAGGACAGGCCAACTATGCGGCCTCCAAGGCGGGGGTGGTGGGGCTCACCCGGACCCTGGCCTTGGAGCTGGGGCGGTACGGGATCCGGGTAAACGCCCTGGCCCCAGGGTTCATCGAGACGCGGATGACGGCCAAGGTACCGGAGAAGGTGCGGGAGAGGGCCATCGCCGCCACGCCCTTGGGCAGGGCGGGAAGCCCCGTGGAGGTGGCCTACGCCGCGCTCTTTTTGGTTTCCGACGAGTCTAGCTTCATCACCGGCCAGGTGCTCTTCGTGGACGGGGGGCGGACCCTGGGAGCCGCGCCCGCTTAGCGGCCGTAGCCAAGGGGGTGAGGCGTGGACTTTAGCGGACTGGACCGGCTTTTCCGCCACATGACGGAGGAGGGCTTCCTGCCGGGGGCGGTGGTCTTGGTGGCCCGGGAGGGGGAGGTGGTCTTCCAGGGGGTCTACGGCTATTTGGACCCCGAAAAGCGCCTTCCCATGCGGGAGGACGCCCTTTTCCGCCTCTACTCCATGACCAAGCCCTGGGTTTCCGCCCTGGCCCTGAGCCTGGTGGAAGAGGGGGCTTTGAGCCTCTTGGACCCGGTGGAGAAGTACCTGCCCGAGCTTGGGGCCTTGCGGGTGGGGCGGGAGGTGGGCGGGGAGGTGGTGGTGGAGCCCCTTCGGGCCCCCCTCACCGTCTACGAGCTTTTGCGCCACACGGCAGGGTTTACCTATGGGGTCTTCTTCTCCTCCCCGGTGAAGCGGCTTTACCTCGAGGCCGGCGTGGACCGCTTCGATCTGGACCGGGAGGCCTTCTTGGAACGGCTCGCCGCTTTGCCCCTCCGCTTCCAACCGGGGGAGGCCTTTGAGTACGGGCTTTCCACCGACGTGTTGGGCCACCTCCTGGAGGCGGCCACGGGGAAGAGCCTAAAGGACCTCTTGGAAGCGTGGGTCTTTGCCCCTTTGGGCCTGCGGGATTCCGGCTTCCAGGCCAAAGACCCCACCCGCCTGGCCCAGCCCTTTTCCCGGGACCCGGAAACGGGCCGGCGCATCGTCCTCATCCCCGTGGAGGCCCCACCCCCCCGGTACGCCGGCGGGATGGGCGGGGTGAGCACCGCTTCCGAGTACCTGGGGTTCCTCGAGGCCCTGCGCACCGGCAAAGGCCTCCTCCACCCCCGCTTGGCCCGGCTCATGACGCAAGACCACCTGGGCCCCCTCTACGTCGAGGGCTTGAAGCGGGGCCCCGAGTACCTTCCGGGGCCGGGGTACGGCTTTGGGCTTGGGGTGGCGGTGCGCTTGGGCGAGGCGGGCCTTTCGCCGGGAAGCCCGGGGGAGTTCACCTGGGCCGGGTTTGGCGGCACCTACTTCTTCGTGGACCCCGCCTTGGGCGTGAGCGCCCTGTACCTGAGCCAGGCGCCCAATCTGCTTTCCGTGTTGGAGCCGGCAAGGGCCCTTCACTCGCGGCTGGGGGCTAAGTGCCCTCCCCCAAGATTTTCAACTCCACACCCCCGAGGGCCCTTAGGGCCTGCACCACAGCCTCTTTAAGCTCCTCCACGCTCCCGTAGTGCCGCCTCGGCATCAAATACCCCTTCAC
>NZ_BSRG01000016.1 GCF_040363165.1 Thermus sp. LT1-2-5
AGTCCTATCTGATCCAGGATGCTGGCCACCAGGCCCAGGTGGCCCAGGTCGTACACCTGTAGGTTGGGTGTGGTTTCCATCCCAAAATCCTAAGGCCAAGGGAGAGGGGTGCGGAATGTCGGTAAAGGCCTTCTTGGCGGAGAAGGGCATCCCTGCGGAAACCCTCCCCTTCCGCGGGGTGAGGAGCTATGGCCCGGAACTCCTCACCCTCAGCCTCCTCCTTGCCCTAAGCCCCCTCTCCCCCATCCTCCCCCTCCTGGGAGCCCTGGGTTTTTTCCTCTACTTCAGCGGCCAACGCCCCTGGGGCTTCCTCCTGGACCGCTATCCCTCGCAGAACCTTTTGGCCTGGAAGGGACAAGGGGAAAAGGCCCTGGTCCTCATGGCCCACGTGGACACCGCCAAGACCTTTTTCCTCTACCACCCGAGGCGGGTGCGGGCCTTTCGGGCAAACTTCCTCCTCAACGCCGCCTTGGCCTTCCTAAGCCCCCTCCTCGCCCTTACCCCTTTGAAGTGGCCCCTGGGCCTTTACTTCCTGGTCCAGGCGGGGCTTCTCCTGTACCGGGAGCTCGAGGCCCCTTACGTGGAGGGCGCCAACGACAACGCCAGCGGCGTGGCGGTGGCCACGGCCCTCTTCCTCACCACCGACCCCCCCAAAGGGTGGCGGCTTGGCCTTGCCCTCACCGGGTGCGAGGAGGTGGGGGCCTTGGGGGCCAAGGCCCTGGCCCGCCACCTGCCCCACGGGGCCCTTGTCCTCAACCTGGACAACGTGGGCCGGGGAGCGCTCTTCTACGTGGAGGGTGAGGGCATGCTCCGCTACGTTCCCTACCGGGGGCCCCTGCTAGAGGCCGCCCGCAACACCCCAGGGGCCCAACCCCTCCGCTACCGCCTGGCCTACTTCGACGCCTTGCCCCTGGCCCAGAAAGGCTTTCCCACCCTCACCCTCATCCGGTTGGAGGGGGGCGTACCCCCCGACTGGCACTGGCCCACGGACACCTTCGCCCGCCTGGACGAAAGGGCCCTAGAGGAAACCCTTGCCTACGCACGGGCCCTCCTCCAGGAGGCCTTTAGGGTAGGATAGGCCTAATGTTCCGCGTGGGCATCCTCACGGTTTCCGACAAGGGCTTCCGGGGCGAGCGGGAGGACACCACCCATCTGGCCCTGCGGGAAGCCCTAAAGGGAGGGCCCTACGAGGTGGTGGCCTACGAGGTGGTGCCCGACGAACCCCCCATGATCAAGAAGGTGCTCCGGCTTTGGGCGGACCGGGAAAGCGTGGACCTTATCCTCACCAATGGGGGCACGGGCCTTTCCCCCCGGGACAGGACCCCCGAGGCCACCCGGGAGGTCTTGGAAAGGGAGGTGCCGGGCCTACCCGAGCTCATGCGCCTCAAGGGCCTGGAGAAGACCCCCATGGCCGCCCTCTCCCGGGGGGTGGCGGGGGTGAGGGGAAAAACCCTCATCCTCAACCTCCCCGGAAGCCCCAAAGGGGCCAGGGAGTCCTTGGAGGCCGTCCTCCCCGTGCTTCCCCACGCCCTAAGCCTGGTCACGGGCAAGGCCTGGAAGGAGGGGCACCATGAGTAGGGTGCCGGAGCCTTCCGTCTTCCTGGTGGTGGACGAGGCCAAGCGAAGGGCCCGGGAAAGGGGCCTTGAACTTATAGACCTCTCCATCGGCTCCACGGACCTCTTGCCCCCCGAGGCCCCCCTAAAGGCCCTCCGGGAGGCCCTCTCGGACCCCAAAACCTACGGCTACTGCCTTAAAAGCTGCACCCTGCCCTTTTTGGAGGCCGCCACCGCCTGGTACCAAGGGCGCTATGGGGTCGCCCTAGACCCCAAGCGGGAGGCCCTTGCCCTCATCGGGAGCCAAGAGGGCCTCGCCCACCACCTTTTCGCCCTCACAGAGCCGGGCGACCTCCTCCTCCTCCCCGAGGTGGCCTATCCCAGCTACTTCGGCGCAGCCCAGGTGGCCTCCTTGCAGACTTTCCTCATCCCCTTGCGCCAAGACGGCCTGGCGGATCTCGCCAAGGTGCCGGAGGAGGTATGGCAGAAGGCCAAAATCCTCCTCCTCAACTACCCCAACAACCCCACGGGGGCGGTGGCGGGCTGGGATTACTTTGAAGAAGCCCTAGCCTTGGCGCGAAAACACGGCCTCTGGCTCATCCACGACAACCCCTACGTGGACCAGGTCTACGAGGGGGAGGCCCCTTCCCCCCTGGCCCTCCCCGGGGCCAAGGAGCGGGTAGTGGAGCTCTTCTCCCTCTCCAAGAGCTACAACCTGGCGGGCTTCCGCTTGGGCTTCGCCCTGGGAAGCGAGGAGGCCATGGCAAGGCTAGAGCGGGTGAAGGGGGTCATAGACTTCAACCCCTACGCCGGCATCCTGCGCATGGGGGTGGAGGCCCTCAAGACCCCCAGGGAACTGACCCAAGGCTTCGCCCAGGTGTACCGGGAAAGGGCCTTGGGGATGGCCAGGGCCCTAGGGGGCGTCCTGGAGCTCCTCCCGCCCAAGGCCACCATGTACCTTTGGGGGAGGCTCCCGGAAGGGCAGGACGACCTGGACTTCGCCCTCCGTCTGGTGGAGCAGGGCGTGGCCGTGGCCCCGGGCCGAGGCTTCGGCCCTGGGGGGAGGGGTTTTATCCGCATCGCCCTGGTGCGGCCCCTACCGGAGCTCCTCCGGGCGGCGGAGAGGATCCGGGAGTTCGTCACTGAAGGCGCTCCTCGGGGGGCAGGCCGCTAAGGCGCCGCTTTACCTCCCCCACCAGGTAGAGGCTTCCCGCCACCACCACCCGGCCCTCCCAGGCCCAGGCCCGCTCCAAGGCCCGCAAGGGGTCCTCCTCCACCACCGCTTCGGGGAAGAGGGGGAGGAGGGCCTTGGGGTCCTCCGCGCGGGGGGAGGCGTAGCGGGTGAGGACCACGGGGCCCAGGCCCCTAAGGGCCTCCGCCATGGGGGCGTGGGCCTTGCCCCTGGTGAAGGCGAGGACGAAGGCGGCGGGCAGGAGGCCGTGGAAGCGGAGGGCCTCCCGCAAGGCCAGGGCGCCCTCGGGGTTGTGGGCCCCGTCTAGAACGAGCTCTTTCCCCCCCAGGAAAAGCCTCTCCAGGCGGCCCGGGTTTTCCGTGCGGGCAAGGCCCCTCCCTATGGCCTCCCATCCCGCCCCCAAAAGCTTCCCCGCCACCGCTGCCAGGGCCAGGTTCTCCGCCTGGTGAGGGCCCAGGAGGGGGGCCTGGAGGGGATGCGCCTCCCCCCTCAGGACCACGGTGAAGGCGAGGCCCGTGGGGGTGGGGGCCACCCCTTCCAGGTGAAAGTCCTCCCCCAGGACCCAAAGGGGCGTGCCCCGGGCCTGCGCCTGGGCCTTGAGCTCCTCCAGGCCCTCCCCCCGGGCGGCGGTGAGGGCGGGGATGCCCGGGCGGAAAATCCCCGCCTTCTCCCGGGCCACGTCCTTTAAGGTGGGGCCCAGGACCTCCAGGTGGTCGTGCCCGATGTTGGTGACGAGGGAGAGGACGGGCTCGGCGGCGTTGGTGGCGTCCAGGCGCCCCCCAAGGCCCACCTCGAGGACGGCGAACCCCACCCCCTCCCGGGCGAAGTGGAGGAGGGCCAAGGCGGTGGCCGCCTCGAAGAAGCTCGCCCCCACGGCCTCGGCGTGGGGGCGGACCTCCTCCAGGAGGGCGTGGAGGCGGTCTTGGGCAATGGGCTTTCCCTGGAGGGCGATGCGCTCCCGGAAGTCCACCAGGTGGGGGCTGGTGTAAAGCCCCACCCTAAAGCCCGCCTCCTCCAGGATGGCCGCCAGAGCCCGGGCTGCGGTGCCCTTCCCGTTCGTTCCCCCCACCAGGGCCACGGGGTAGGCCTCCTGGGGGTGGCCCAGGCGGGCGAGGAGGGCCCGGATCCGCTCCAGGCCCAGGGTCACCACCCCCTGGCGGGCGTAGAGCCAGGCCAAAGGGTCCATCTAGCCCTTGGGGGCCGCCTTGCAGGTGGGGCAAAGCCCTCTGAAGGTGACCTCGGCCTCCCGCACCTCCACCCCGGGGTGGGCCTCCCGGGCCAAGGCCACCAGGTCGGGAAGGTCCACCTCCAGGTCCACGATGGCCCCGCAGGCCTCGCAGATGAGGTGCAGGTGGGGGTGGAGGTTGGCGTCGTACCGGGTGGCCTCCCCCGCCTTGGTGATGGGCACCAGGTAGCCCTCCGCCACCAGGGCCTCGAGGGTGCGGTAAATGGTGCCCAAGCTCACCTTGGGCACCACCTTACGCACCTCCTGGTAGATCCAGGCGGCGTCGGGGTGGTGGTGGGCTTGCCGCACCACCTCCAGAATGGCCTTGCGCTGGCGGGTCAAACGCTTCAGCGCCATCAGCCCCACTATACCCCAAACCCCACTAAACCGCTCGGGTTTGGGCGAGGATCTCCCGGCCCCCCTGCTCCAAAACGTCCTGGGCTAGCTCCAGGCCGAGCTCCTCCGCCTCGGAGGCATCCCCCTCGATCTCCGCCCGGATGAAGCTCTTGCCGTCGGGGGAGAAAAGCCCCCCCTCGAGGACCAAGGTGCCGTCCTCCGCTACCTGGGCCAAGGCCCCCACAGGGGCCAGGCAACCCGCCCCCAGGCCCCGCAAAAAGGCCCGCTCCGCCCGCACCCGGTCGTGGGAGGGGTGGTGGTGGAGGGCGTAGCAAAGCTCCTCCGCCAAATCGTCCCCCTGCCGCACCTCTAGGGCCAAGGCCCCTTGGCCGGGGGCGGGGAGCATCACCTCGGGCTCCAGAAACTGGTCGATGCGGTTCCTAAGGTCCAGGCGCAAAAGCCCCGCCGCCGCCAGGATGATGCCGTCATACTCCCCGTTACCCAAGGCGGCCAGGCGGGTGTCCACGTTGCCCCTTAGGTCCTTCACCACCAAATCGGGCCGATGGGCCAAAAGCTGGGCCTTGCGGCGCACGGAGCTGGTGCCCACCACCGCCCCCTTGGGCAGGTCCTCCAGGCGCTTGTAGGTCTTGCCCAAAAAGACGTCCCGGGGGTCCTGCCGCCGAGGGATGGCGGCGAGCTTGAGGCCGGGGGGTTCCTCCGTGGGCAGGTCCTTGAGCGAGTGCACGGCGATGTCGATCTCCCGGGAGAGCAGGGCCTCCTGGAGCTCCTTGACGAAGATGGCCTGCTCCTTGGGGTCCGCCCCCTGGTCCCCCCGGGTCTTCACCGTCTTGACCTTAAACTCCGCCTCGGGCCAGCTCTCCTTGAGGCGCTCCACCACCCACCGGGTCTGGGCCAGGGCGAGGGCGCTGCCCCGGGTTCCCACCACGATGACGCGCATACTTTCCCATACTACACGAGAACCCTCACTCCAGGGCCAGGCCCAAGGGGTCCTCCAAAAGCCCCGCCAGGTGGCGGCAGAAACGGGCGGCCTCCGCCCCGTCGATAAGACGGTGGTCGTAGGTTAGGCCGTAGGGCATGACGAGCCGCGGCACAAAGGCCTCTTGTTCCGCATCCCAAACCGGCTTCATCTGGGAGCGGGAAACCCCAAGGATGGCCACCTCGGGCCAGTTGACGATGGGGGTGAAGCCCACCCCGCCAATCCCCCCCAGGTTGGAGAGGCTGAAGGTCCCCCCCTGCATCTCCTCGGGGGCAAGCTTCCGTTCCCTCGCCCGTTCGGAAACCTCCTGGAGCTCCTGGGCCAGGCGCAGGACCCCCTTCTGGTCCACGTTCCGGATCACCGGGACCAGAAGCCCGTGGGGCGTGTCCACCGCCACGCCGATGTGGACGTAGTCCTTGTAGATGATCTCGGCCTTTTCCGCATCTATGGAGGCGTTGAACTTGGGGAAGGCCTTGAGGGTGAGGGCCAGGGCCTTGAGGAGGAAGGCGGTGAGGGTGAGGCGGAAGCCCCTTTCCTCCGCCTTCTTGGCGTAGCGCTTGCGCAAGGCCTCCAGCTCGGTGATGTCCGCCTCGTCGAAGTGGGTGACCATGGGCACCTGGGCCCAGGCCTGGGCCATGGCCCGTAAGGTGGCCTTGCGCACCCCGCTCATGGGCTCGGTGCGCACCGGGCCCCACTTGGCGAAGTCGGGGAGCCTGGGGGCAGGGACGGCCACCTCCTTGGGCCCCTCCAGAAGCCCCGCCGCCCGGCGCACGTCCTCCTCGGTGATGCGCCCGGCGAGGCCCGTGCCCCGCACCCCCGTGAGGTCCACCCCGAGCTCCCGGGCAAGCCGCCGGATGGAGGGGGCGGCGGGGATGAGGCGGCGCTCCTCGGGAGGAGAAGCCTTTTGCGGCTCGGGCCTCGGCGCCCCTGGGGAAGGGGCCTCGAGGGCTTGCGGCTCCGCCTTCGCAGAAGGGGCGGGCGGCGCCGCCTCGGAGAGCGCCTCCGCCGCCCTGGCGGGGGCCTCCCCCGTTTCCTTCGCCAGCTCCAAGAAGGGCTGGCCCGGGCGCACCTCGTCCCCCACCTTCACCAGCACCCGCTGCACCACCCCGCCCGCCTCCGCGGGCACCTCCATCACCGCCTTGTCCGTTTCCAACTCCAAAACCGGCTGGCCGGGGGTTATGCGGTCGCCCTCCTTGACCAGAACCCCCACCACCGTGGCTGCGCTCACGTTGTCGCCCAGTTCGGGAAGCTTGAGTTCCATGCCTGGCCTCCTAGCGCCGGTGGGGCGGCACTTCCTCTAGCTTAAGGCCGAGCTCCGCCCGCGCCTTCGCCAAGACCTCAGCCCCCACCTTGCCCTCCTCGTGGAGCAGGGCCAAGGCGGCGTAGGCGATGTGCCGGGCGTCCACCTCAAAGAAGTCCCGGAGGGCCTCCCGGGTATCCGAGCGGCCAAAGCCGTCGGTGCCCAGGGCGCAGAAGGGGCGGCCCACGTAGTCCCGCACCAGGTTGGGCAGGGCCTTGAGGTAGTCCGTGGCCGCCACCACCGGACCCTCGTGCCCTTCCAAGGCCGCCTGCACGTAGGGCTTCCGCGCCTGGCCCAGAAGCCTCCTTTCCCGTTCCGCCTCGATGGCGTCGTAGTAAAGGGCCTTGTAGCTGGTGGCGCTCCAGACATCCGCCACCACGCCATAGCGGGCCAAAAGCTCTTGGGCCTGGATGGCCTGGGGCAGGATGGGCCCTGCGCCCCACAGCTGCACCCTGGGGCCTTTCCCCTCCCCCTTTTGGAAGAGGTAGAGCCCCTTGAGGATGCCCTCCTTTACCCTATCCCGGGGCTCGGGCATGGGGGGGTGGACGTAGTTCTCGTTTTCTATGGTGATGTAGTAGAAGACGTCCTCCCCCTTCCCGTACATGCGCCTTAGGCCGTCCTCCAGGATCACGGCGAACTCGTAGGCGAAGGCGGGGTCGTAGGCCAGGAGGTTGGGGGCGGCCAGGGCATAGAGGTGGCTTTGGCCGTCTTGGTGCTGCAGCCCTTCGCCCAGAAGCGTGGTGCGCCCGGCGGTGGCCCCAAGGAGGAAGCCCCGCGTGCGCTGGTCGGCGGCGGCCCAGACCAGGTCCCCCACCCGTTGCAGGCCGAACATGGAGTAGGTGATGAGGAAGGGGATGGTGGGGATGCCCCAGTGGGCGTAGGCGGTGCCGGCGGCGATGAAGTCCGCCATGGCCCCGGCCTCAGTGATCCCCTCCTCCAGGATCTGCCCCTCCCGGCTCTCCTTGTAGGCGGTGAGGGTGCCGGCGTCCACGGGGATGTAGAGCTGCCCCTGGGGGGAGTAGACGCCCACCTGGGCGATCAGGGCCTCCATGCCGAAGGTGCGGGCCTCGTCGGGGACGATGGGCACGATGAGCTTGCCGATGGAAGGGTGGCGGAGGAGCTTGGCCAGGATGCGCACGAAGGCCATGGTGGTGGAGATCTCCCGCCCGCCCGAGCCCTCGTAGAACTCCTGGAAGAAGTCCTCCCCCGGCACCTCGAGGCCCCCCTTGAAGCGCACCCGACGCTCGGGGAGGAAGCCGCCCAAGGCCTTGCGCCTTTCCTTGAGGTAGCGCACCTCGGGGGCGTCCTCCCCGGGGTGGTAGTAGGGAAGGTCCTTGAGCTTCTCCTCGGGGATGGGGATGCCCAAAAAGGCCCGCGCCTCCTTGAGGTCCTCCTCCGTGAGCTTCTTCACCTGGTGGGCCACGTTCTTGGCCATGGCCGTGGGCCCCATGCCGTACCCCTTGATGGTGCGGGCCAGGATGACCACGGGGCTTCCCTTGTGCTCCACCGCCATCTTGTAAGCGGCGTGGATCTTCTTGAGGTCGTGCCCCCCCCGGCTCCGGGTAAGCTCGGTGAGCTCCTCGTCCGTCATCCCCTCGATGAGCCGCTTGAGCTCTGGGGTGTTGAAGAAGCGCTCCCTAAGCTCTTTCCCCCCAAAGGCGGCGTAGCGCTGGCTCTCCCCGTCCACCAAGGCCTCGAAGCGGCGGAGGAGGTGGCCTTCCTTATCCTTGGCGATGAGCTCGTCCCAGGCGGAGCCCCAGACGATCTTGATCACCCGCCAGCCCGCCCCCCGGTACAGCCTTTCCAGCTCCTGGATGATCTTGGAGTTGCCCCGCACGGGCCCGTCCAAGCGCTGGAGGTTGCAGTTCACCACGAAGACCAGGTTGTCCAGGTTCTCCCGGGCAGCGAGGTGCAAGGCCCCCACGGTTTCGGGCTCGTCGTGCTCCCCGTCCCCCAGGAAAGCCCAGACCTTGGCGGAGCTTTTGGGCTTTAGGCCGCGGTCCTCCAGGTAGCGCATGAAGCGGGCTTGGTAGATGGCCTGGATGGGACCGAGACCCATGGAAACCGTGGGGAACTCCCAGAAATCCGGCATGAGCCAGGGGTGGGGGTAGCTGGAAAGCCCCCGCCCCTCCGGTACCGGAGGGTGTACCTCCCGGCGGAAGTTCTCCAGGTCCGCCTCTTTAAGCCGCCCTTCCAAGAAGGCCCGGGCGTAGATGCCGGGCGAGGCGTGCCCCTGGAAGAAAACCAAGTCCCGGTCCAGCCCCGCCTCCGGCCCCCGGAAGAAGTGGTTGAACCCCACCTCAAAAAGCTCGGCGATGGAGGCGTAGGTGGAGATGTGCCCCCCGATGCCGTCCGCCTTCTGGTTGGCCCGGGCCACCATCATGGCAGTATTCCAGCGCAGGATGTTGACGATGCGCCGTTCCAGCTCCAGATCCCCCGGGTAAGGCGGTTCCTTCTCCTTGGGGATGGTGTTCAGGTAGGGGGTGGAGAGGCGGTTTTGCGGGAAGTACCCCTGCAGGTAAAGGTACTCGTCCAAAAGGCGCAAAAGCTCCTCCACCCGCTCAAAGCCCTCCACCCGGAGGACGTACTCCAAGGACTCCAGCCACTCCCGGTTTTCCACCTCCAGGAAGCGGGCCCGTTCCTCCTCGGATAGGGCCATCCAGGCTTCCCTCAGCGCGCGCTCCGTCATGCTTCCCCCTTTTGGCGGCCAACTACACTACACCGACTCATTCCCCAGTCTGGGGCAAAGGAGGCGGCTTGTCCAATAGAAAGGCGGGATATGAGTGATAGGATTTTCTTATCATGAACCTGCGCCGGTTACGGCTCTTCCTCGTGCTGGCGGAGGAGGGAAACTTCCACCGGGCGGCGGAGCGGGCTTACCTCTCCCAGCCTGCCCTTTCTCAGCAGATAAAAGCCCTGGAACAGGAGCTTGGGGTGCGGCTATTGGACAGGAAGCCCTTCCGCCTCACCCCGGCGGGGGAGGTGCTCAAGGAGGAGGGAAGCCGCCTCCTCCAAGAGGTGGAGGCGCTCAAGGAACGGGTGCGCCGGGCGGGCTGGCAGGCCCTCCGCTTCGGGGTACCGGAAAACCTGCTTCCCGACCTCATGCCCCTTTTGGACCACCTGCGCCGGGGGCTAGGCCAGGCGGTGGAGGTCCTGGAGATGCACACCCCGGAGCAGGTGAAGGCCCTGCGGGAAGGAAGGCTGGACTACGGCCTCGCTGGGCTCAGGGTGGCCGACCCTGCCATCGGAGAGGAGCCCCTCCTCAAGGTGCCCTTGGTGGTCCTCCTCCCGGAAAGCCACCCCCTGGCCCGGGAAGAGCGGGTGCCCCTCGCCGCCCTGAGGGACGAGCCCTTCCTGCTCCTGCCCAAAGAGGCCCTGCCCCCTTTGCACGAGGCCTTCATGGAGGTCTTCCGCCGGGCGGGGTTTACCCCCAAGGTGGCCCGGGAGGTGGTCCGCTTCCCCCAGGCGGTGAGCTTGGTGGCCGCCGGGGTGGGGGTCCACCTCACCCTGGCCCCCTATCGGGTCTTCCCCCACCCGGGCACGGTGCTCAAGCCCCTGGCCGAGGAGGCGGCCTTGCAGGTGTCCCTCATCTACCGCCAAAGCCCGCCCCCGCCCCGCCTCGAGGAGGTGCGGGAGCTCCTCAAAGCCCTGGTCCTTTAGGCCTGGAGGCCCGGAGGTTCCGCCTCCCCCCAGCTCAGTTCCACCAGGCCGATGAGCTCCTCCACGGGCACGCCGTAGTCCCGGGAAAGGCGAGTGATCTCGTGGCCCAGCCGCCTCAGGTGGGCGAGCTGGGCAGGACTCGCCTCGTGGGCCAGGTCCAAAAGCCAAGAGAGGAGGGTTTCCGCCTCCTCGTCGGTGAGGCCGTCGGTCAGGGCCTCGTCTTCCAAGAGCAGGTGGGCCGGGTCTTCCCTCATCGCCGTTTCAGCGTCTCCTCGGGGCGCACCAGGCCGAGCCTGCGGGCCAGGGCCTCGAGGTGGGCGGGGTCCTGGGTTGCGGTAAGCTCCGTCTTGAGCGCGGCCACCCGGGCCTCGGCCCGGGAAAGGGCCTCCTCTAGCCTAGCCCTTTCCTGGGCCAAGCGGTAGGCCCGCACCCCCTCCTGCCCCAAAAGGAACAGGGCATGGGCCACCCCCAGGGCAAAAACCAGGTGCAGAACGCGGTAGATGGGCCGCTCCACGGTAGCCCCATTATACCCCGGTTCGAGCTTGCGGCCGCAGCTCACCTTTCTCAAACTAATAGAAAAAGCCCCGGCTCGGCCCTCCAGCAGAAAGCTACGGGACATAAACGCCAAGTTTACACCCTTGACTTCTCTCAAGTGTTGCATTTGCACATGCCCTATGTATACTGGAATTGTGAGGAAGGAGGAGCCATGCCAAGGACCAAGGAAAAGGAAAACTACCGGGCGCGGCTAAAGGCGGTTGGACTACGACATACCCTCCCCAGGGAACGGATTCTGAGCTTTCTGGACCGCAAGAACGTCCACCCCACCCCAGAGGAACTGTACCAGGGCCTGAAGAAGCGGGGCTACGACATCGGCCTCTCCACGGTCTACCTAAACCTGAACATGTTGCGCAACCATGGCCTTATCCACGAGTTCAAGGACCCTAGGGGCTACACCCGCTACGACGGCTACAACGAGCCCCACGTGCACCTGGTCTGCACCTCTTGCGGTAAGGTGGAAGACCTCCTTTTGAAGAATCTTCCCGAGCTGGACCTCGAGCCCGCCCTCAAGGCGGCGGCCGAACGCACGGGCTGGGCCCTGGAAGGCTTCCGCCTGGAATTTAGGGGGAAATGCCCCGACTGCCAGGGCTAAGGGGGATTACCTAAGGGCCCGGGGGTTCCCCCGGGCCCCTTTTTACCCTTGGGCCAAGGACTCGGCCAGGCGCAGAATGGTGCGCACGCCAAAACCTGTTCCCCCTTCCGGCCCCAGGGCGTGGGCCCTGCGGGCAAAGGCCGGCCCTGCGATGTCCAGGTGCACCAGGGGCACGGTGACGAACTCCGCCAGGAAGAGGGCGGCGGTGATGGCGCCCCCGTTGCGGTCCCCCACGTTCTTCAGGTCGGCCACGGCGCTTTTGAGCTTCTCGCGGTAGGACCGTTCCAAGGGCATGGGCCAGACCTTTTCCCCAGCCTCCTCCGCCGCCCGGCGCACCTTTTCCCCAAAGCCCTCCTCCGTGGCGAAAAACGCCGCCACCTCCTCCCCCAAAGCCACCACCGCCGAGCCCGTGAGGGTGGAAAGCTCCAGGATGCGCTCGGCCCCTTGGCGCTCGGCGAAGGCCAAGGCGTCCGCCAGGGTGAGGCGGCCCTCGGCGTCGGTGTTCATCACCTCCACGGTCTTGCCGGAAAGGGTCTTGAGCACGTCCCCCACCCGGTAAGCCCGGCCCGAGATCAGGTTCTCGCAGGCGGCGATGTAGCCCCGAAGCTCCAGGGGAAGACCCAAAAGAGCGGCCCCCTTAAAGGCCCCGAGCACCGCCGCCGCCCCCGCCATGTCCGACTTCATGGTGGCCATGCTCTCCGTGGGCTTTAAGGAGTAGCCCCCGGAGTCGAAGGTGAGGCCCTTCCCCACCAGGTCCAGCCTCTCCTTGGCCCCTTCCGGGCGGTAGCGGAGGTGGAGGAAGCGGGGCGGGTTCTCCGAACCCTGCGCCACCGCCAAGAAGGCCCCCATACCCAAGGCCCGGATGGCCTCTTCCTCCAACACCTCCACCTCCACCCCGAGCGCCTTCAGGGAAAGGGCCGCCTCCGCCAGGGCCTCGGGGGTGAGGAGGTTCGGGGGCTCGTTCACCAGGTCGCGGGCGAAGTAGACCCCCTCCGCCACCTTCCTCGCCCGCTCCAAATCCTCAGGCCGGGCACCGGAAAGCTCTAGGGTAAGGGGCTTTTCCTCTTTTTGCGTCTTGTGGCGGGTGTAGCGGTAGGCCCCCAGGTAAAGCCCCTCCGCCAAGGGGTAGGCCTCCCCCACCCCCTCCACCAAAACAAGGGGGAAGGAAAGCCGGGCCAGGGCCTGGGCCAGCCGGCCCCCGGTGGCCCTACGGTCCTCCTCCAGGGCGAAGAGGAGGACGTGCCCTTCGGGCGTGGCCAGGAGGAGGTGGTCCCCCGCCTCCCCCTTAAGCCCCGCCCCCTCCCAGGCCCGGCGCAAAAGCCCGCCCAAGCGGGCGTCCAGGGCTTCCCCCTGGGGCAGGAGGGCTCCTTTTTGCACGAAAGCCACCTTCAAGGGAGCTGCCGCTTCCGAAAGCGTAGCCTGGCTAGCGCTTAGGGTAATCACGCCTAGGGTTATACCACGCCGCCCGTGGCAGAATGGGAAGGATGCGCTTCTTGCTTTTGGCCAAGCAGGCGGCTTTGGGGGGGGCTGCGGCCCTCGAGGGCGTGATGATGAAGGCCCCGTGGGCCTGGGCCCTGGCGGTGCGGCTCAAGAACGGAGAAATCCACGTGGAGCGGCACGAGGAGCCCGCCCTCACCGAGCGCTACCCCTTCGCCCGCCTCCCCCTCCTCCGGGGGGTGGTGGCCCTCTTCGACGCCCTTTCCGTGAGCTACCGCGCCCTGGCCCGGAGCGCCGAGCTCGCCGGGGAGGAGGAGGTGCCCAAGGGGGCCCTTTGGGGCACCGTGGCCTTCAGCCTCCTTTTGGGCATCGCCCTGTTCATCGTCCTGCCCGGCTTCCTTGCGGGGCTTTTCCTGGACCCAAGCCGCCACCCCGTGCTCTACAACGGCCTGGCGGGCCTCCTCAAGGTGGGGATCCTTCTGGGCTACCTCCGCCTCATCGGCCGCATGCCGGAAATCCAGCGCTTCTTCATGTACCACGGGGCGGAGCACAAGGCCATCCACGCCTACGAGAAGGGCCTTCCCCTCACGGTGGAAAACGTCCTGGCCCAGCCCCGCTTCCATCCCCGGTGCGGCACCACGTTTATCGCCTTTGTGATCGTGGTGTCGGTCCTGGTTTACAGCTTCATTCCAGCCCCAGAGGTCCTCTGGTGGCGGCTTTTGGCCCGGGTCCTCTTCCTGCCGGTGGTGGCGGCCTTGGCCTTTGAGCTCCTTTACTTTTCCGCCCGGCACAACGATCCCCTTTCCCGCCTTCTGAGGGAGCTTGGCTTCCGCTTCCAGGCCCTCACCGTGGCGGAGCCCACCCCGGAGATGGTGGAGGTGGCCATCCGGAGCACCGAGGCGGCCCTAGGGGAAAAGGTGGTGGCATGAAGCGGGTCCTGGTGGCCATGTCCGGGGGGGTGGACTCCTCCGTGGCCGCCCTTCTCCTGAAGGAGGCGGGCTACGAGGTGGTGGGGGCCATGATGCGCTTCTGGCCCGACCTGCCCCCCGTGCGCCTGGAGGGGGGAACGCCCAGGGCCTGGGAGAGCTGCTGCACCCCCGACGCCGCCTACGAGGCCAGGCGGGTGGCGGAGCTCCTTGGCATCCCCTTCTACCTCCTGGACTACCGCGAGGTCTTTGAGGAGGAAATCATCCAGCCCTTCCTCCAGGACTACGCCCAGGGGCGCACCCCCAACCCCTGCGCCCGCTGCAACACCCACGTGAAGTTCGGGGCCCTCCTCCAACAGGCAAGGAGGCTCGGCCTGGACTACGTGGCCACGGGGCACTACGTGCGCAAGGAGGGGGAAGCCGTCCTCCGGGGCCTGGACCCCAGGAAGGACCAGACCTACTTCCTCTGGGGCACCCCCAAGGAGGCCATTCCCCACCTTCTCTTCCCCGTGGGGCACCTCACCAAGCCCGAGGTGCGGGCCTTGGCGGAACGGGCGGGCCTGCCCACAGCCAAGAAGCCGGAAAGCCAGAACCTTTGCTTCGTGGCGGGGGACCTAAGGGAGTTCCTGCAAAGCCGGCTCAAGACCCGCCCCGGACCCGTGGTGGACGCCCTCACGGGGGAGGTGGTGGGGGAGCACCAGGGGGCAAGCCTCTACACCCTGGGGCAGCGGAAGGGGCTCGGCCTCTTCAAGCCCCACCTGGAGCGGTACGTGGTGGGGCTGGATCCCCAGGCTAACCTCGTCTACGTGGGGCCTAAGGAGGCCACCTTGTGGCAGGGCCTGGAAGGGGAAAGCCTGAACCTCCTGGCCGAGCTTCCCGAGGAGGTGGAGGTGCAGGTGCGCTACCGCACGCCCCCCGTGCGGGCCCGGGTGGAGTCCCTAAACCCCTTGCGCCTCCGCTTCCAGGAACCCGTCTTCGCCGTCACCCCGGGGCAAAGCGCTGTCTTCTATCAGGGGGAAAGGCTTCTGGGCGGGGCGGTGATCCGCCGGGGGCTTTACAACCTGGCGGGGCTTGACCTGGAAGCCCCCGCCCTGACCTTCTCCTGACAAAGGCCTGGCAGAGTGCGGGAGGGAGGTTAGGATGCGGAAAGCAATCGGTCTTGTGGTGTTGGCCCTGGCGAGTGCGGCCCTAGCGCAGCAGGTGGTGCGGTCGGACGGCTCCTCCACCGTATACCCCATCACCCAGGCAGTGGCGGAGGAGTTCACCGCCCGAAACCCCGGGGTGAAGGTGGTGGTGGCCTTCTCCGGTACCGGGGGTGGGTTCAAGAAGTTCTGCCGGGGGGAAACGGACATCCAAAACGCCAGCCGCCCCATCACGCCCGAGGAGCTTAAGGTCTGCCAGGAAAACGGCATCGCCTTCATCGAAATCCCCGTGGCCTACGACGCCCTCACCGTGATCGTGAACCCCAAGAACACCTGGGCCACCTGCCTGAAGACCTCCGAGCTCAAGGCCATCTGGGAGCCGGGCTCCAAGATCACCCGCTGGAACCAGATCCGGCCCAACTGGCCCAACCAACCCCTAAGGCTCTTCGGGGCGGGGGCAGACTCCGGCACCTTCGACTACTTCACCGAGGCCATCGTCGGCAAGGCCAAGGCCATCCGCACGGACTACCAACCCACGGAGGACGACAACGTCACCATCCGGGGCGTGGCTGGGGACCCCTACGCCATGGGCTTCCTGGGGGTAGCCTACTACGAGGAGAACAAGGACAAGGTGAAGGCGGTGGCGATAGACCACGGCAAGGGGTGCGTGGAACCTGGCCGTGAAAGCGTCCTCAACGGCACCTACCAACCCCTGGCCCGGCCCCTCTTCATCTACGTGAACGTCAAGAGCCTGGACCGGAAGGAGGTGCGCGACTTTGTGGACTTCTACCTCTCCCCGGCTGCCCGGAGGGCTATCCGCTCCACGGGGTACATCGAGCTTCCCACCGAGGCTTACCAGATCGGCCAGGAGCTGGTGAAGCGGAAGAAGACGGGTACCTTCTTCATGGACTTGCCCGCGGGCACGCCCCTTTCCAAGTTCGTGGAGGACCTGAAGAAGGAGCTCAAGTAGAACCCTAGGAAAACCGGGGGTGGGGCTAGCCCCCACCCCCTTTAGAATGGGGAAGGCATGGAGATCCTGAAGCAGAGGCCCTCGAGGCACCCCGCAGAGGTACTTACCTTCGTCCTTCTCCTCCTCCTTTCCTCCGTGACCCTCCTCACCACCTTGGGGGTCATCCTGAGCCTCCTCGGCGACGTGGTGGAGTTTTTCCGCCGGGTGCCCCTTACGGAGTTCCTCCTCGCCCCCGAGTGGACCCCCCTCTTCGCTAACCCCCGCTACGGCATCGCCCCGCTTTTGGCGGGCACCTTCCTCGTCACCACCATCGCCCTCCTGGTGGCGGTGCCCCTGGGGCTCATGCTCGCCATCTACCTCTCGGAATACGCAGAGTCGGCAACCCGGGCCCGGGTCAAGGGCGTCCTGGAGCTCTTCGAAGGCATCCCCACCGTGGTCTTCGGCTACTTCGCCCTTTTGGTGGTCACACCCCTCCTGCAACGGGTGATCCCCGGGCTGAGCATCTTCAATCCCCTCTCCGCCGGCCTGGTTATGGGCTTCGCCATCATCCCCTACATTTCTAATGTGGCTTCAGACGCCATGGAGTCGGTGCCCCGTTCCATCCGCGAAGCGGCCTACGCCCTGGGCGCAAGACCCTACGAGGTGGCCCTAAGGGTGGTCTTCCCCGCCGCCATCTCCGGCATCATCGCCGCCATCATCCTGGCCACCAGCCGGGCTGTGGGCGAGACCATGATCGTGGCCATCGCCGCCGGACAACGCCCCGCCCTCACCCTAGACCCCCGGGAAACCATCGCCACCATGACCAGCTACATCGTCCAGGCGGCCACCGGCGACCAGCCCACGGGCTCCACCGCCTACTACGCCCTCTTCGCCGTGGGCTTTACCCTCTTTGCCCTCACCCTGGCCCTCAACATCCTGGCCCAGTGGGTGGTGGAGCGGTACCGGGAGCGGTATGAATAAGGCGCATACGGAAGCTTTCGGCGTGGACCCCTGGAAAGCCCGCATCGACCGGGTCTTCGCCCGCGCCCTCGTCCTTCCCCTCCTCCTGGCCTTAGGCCTTTTGGCCCTCCTCTTGGGCGACACCCTCTACCGGAGCTTCTCCGTCCAAGTGGTGCGGGCGGACGAGGGCCCGGGCAAGACCTACCCCTTTGGCCTTTCCGCCACGGAAACCCTGCGGCAAGACCTCCTGGCCCGGGGCTATACCGAGGAGGAGGTGGCGTTTTCCCTGCAAGACCCCAAGGAGCGGCAGGTTCTCTTCCTGCAAAACCGGGTAGAGCTCATGTGGAACACCCAGGACGGGCCCTTCCGCTACGTGGTCACCGGGGTCTACGATGAGCGGGTGGCGGACTTTTCCTTGGCCGAGGGCCTAAGGCGTTGGAACGAGCTCAAGGCCAACCTAAAGGAGGGGGAACGCCTAGTCCTTAACCCTTGGCTGGACCAGACCTTCCTTACCCGCACCCCTTCCCGCTCCCCCCTCACAGCGGGGATCGGGGTGGCCATCTGGGGCACGGTCTGGGTCCTTTCCTTGGCCCTGCTCCTTGCCATCCCCGTAGGCATCGGCACCGCCATCCTCCTGGAGGAGTACCTAAGGGAAGGAAGGTTTTCCCGGGTGCTGGAGGTGAACCTGCGCAACCTGGCGGGGGTGCCCTCCATCGTCTACGGGCTTTTGGGCCTGGCCCTCTTCGTGCGGGGCATGGGGCTTGGCCCCACCATCTTGGCCGCCGCCCTCACCCTGGGGCTTTTGGGCGTTCCCGTGATCGTGGTCACCGCCCGGGAAGCGCTGAGGGCGGTGCCCGAGTCCCTGCGCCTGGCCGCCTTCGCCCTAGGGGCCACGAAGCGGCAGGTGGTCTTCCGGGTGGTGGTGCCTGCAGCCTTGCCGGGCATGGTCACCGGGGTGATCCTCTCCGCCGCCCGCCTCATCGGCGAGGCCGCTCCCCTCCTCCTGGTGGGGGCAGCGGCCTACGTGCCCTTCATGCCCACAAGCCCCCTATCCCAGTACACGGTCATCCCGGTGCAGATCTACCTTTGGATCAGCCAGAACCAGCCGGAGTTCGCCCGGGTGGCGGCGGCGGGAATTTTGGTAATGCTCATGGTCCTCTCCGTCCTCTATCTCCTGGCGCTCTACCTGCGCAACCACTTTAGGAGGGAATGGTAATGGCAAGCCTCGAGATGCTCAAGGGCCACGAGACGGTGCGCACGGACCCCGTCCCCGAAAGCGAGGCGTTGGTGGACGTGCGCCACCTTAGCCTTTGGTACGGGCCCAAACAGGCCCTCTTCGATATCTCCGTCCGCTTCCCCAAAAACCGGGTCACGGCCATCATCGGACCCTCGGGGTGCGGCAAGAGCACCCTTTTGCGCTCCTTGAACCGCATGAACGACCTGGTGCCGGGGGTGCGGGTGGAGGGGGAGGTGCGCTACGAGGGGGTGAACATCTACGACCCCCGGGTGGACCCGGTGGCGGTGCGGCGCCACATCGGCATGGTCTTCCAAAAGCCCAACCCCTTCCCCAAGACCATCTTTGAGAACGTGGCCTTCGGCCTAAGGCTCATGGGGGTAAGGGGAAGCGAGCTGGAGGACCGGGTGGTGGAGGCCCTCAAACGCGCCGCCCTTTGGAACGAGGTGCAAGACCGCTTCAAGAAGGAAAGCGGCCTCCGGCTTTCCGGGGGGCAACAGCAACGGCTGTGCATCGCCCGGGCCATCGCCGTGGAGCCCCCTCTCCTCCTCATGGACGAGCCCACCAGCGCCCTAGACCCCATCGCCACCCAGGCCATCGAGGACCTGATCCTGGAGCTGAAGGAGCGCTACACCGTGGTCATCGTCACCCACAATATGCAGCAGGCAGCGCGGGTTTCCGACCGCACCCTCTTCATGCACCTCGGGGTCTTGGTGGAGGAGGGCCCCACGGAACTCCTCTTCACCAAGCCCAAGCACCCCTACACCGAGGCCTACATCACCGGCCGCTTCGGCTAAACTTTAGGCCATGTCCGCCCTCGGTCTCCTCTTCCTCACCCTCTTCAATAGCGTCCTAGGGCTATCCCTCCTGTTCCCTATCCTGGGGCCCCTGGGCCGGGAACTGGGGCTAAGCGAGGTCCAGGTGGGCCTCTTCTCCACGGGCTACGCCCTCATGCAGTTCCTCCTTTCCCCCTACTGGGGCAGGCGAAGCGAGCGGGGTAGAAAGCCGGTGCTCCTTTTGGGGATCCTAGGCTTTGCCCTAAGCTTTCTCCTCTTCGGCCTCTTCGCCCTCTTAGGGCAGAGGGGCCTCCTCTCTCCAGGCCTCCTCTTTCCCCTTCTCCTCCTGGCCAGACTTTTTGGCGGAGCCTTTAGCTCCGCTACCTTGCCCACGGCCCAAGCCTACGTGGCGGACGTGACGGGGCGGGAAAGCCGCACCTCCGGCATGGCCCTTTTGGGAGCGGCCTTCGGCCTGGCGGTGATCCTGGGGCCGGCCCTGGGGGCGGGGCTCGCCGCGGTCTTTGGCCTCTTGGCCCCGGTCTTCTTCGCCAGCGGGCTGGCGCTTCTCAACGCCCTCTTTGTGGCCCTGGTCCTGCCCGAATCCCGCCCCCAAGGGGAGGCGCCCAAAGGCCAGCTTTCCCCTTGGGACGGGAGGGTTTTCCCCCTTTTGCTCCTGGGCTTTGCCCTAAACCTGTCCAGCGTGGCCCTGGAGCAGACCATCGCTTTTTACTTCCAAGACCGCTTGGGCTTAAGCGGGGTGGAAACCGCCCGCACGGTGGGGACGGCCTTGGTGCTCTACGGGCTCGTGGCGGTCTTCATCCAGGGGGTGCTGGTGCGGAAGCTCGCCTGGCCCCCCAGGACCCTCCTCCTTTTAGGGCTTCCCGTGGGAATTTTAGGGTTTTCCCTCCTGACGGTGGCCCACACCTTTCCCCTCCTCGCCCTGGGGCTTGCCCTGCAGGGGGCGGGGGCAGCCTTGGCAGGACCAGGGGTGACGGCGGCCCTTTCCCTGGCGGTGGGGGAGGGGGAGCAAGGGCTCGTGGCGGGGCTCAACAGCGCCGCCCAGGCCCTGGGGCGGATGCTCGGGCCCCTTTTGGGCACAGGCCTCTACCGCCTCCTGCCCGAGGGGCCCTACCTCTTGGGCGCAAGCCTCCTGGCGCTTTCCTTCCTCCTCCTCCCGGCCCTTTTCCGGCGGGTGCGGCTCTGATGCGCCTTCTCCTCCTCCGGCAGAGGAACTTCCGCAACCTGGCCTTTTCCGCCTTCCGGCCGCCCCAGGGCCTTTTCGCCCTGGTGGGGGGAAACGCCCAGGGGAAGACGGGGCTCCTTTGGAGCATCCACCTCGTGCTCGGGGGGGAGGTGCGGGCCACCATGGGCGATTTGGTGCGCTTTGGGGAAAAGGAGGCTTGGCTTTTTGCCGAGGTGGAAACCGAGCTAGGGGTCTTCCGGGTGGAACAGCGCCTCACCCCCGAAGGAAGGGGGATTTTCTTGAACGAGAAAGCCGTGAGCCTGAAGGCGCTTTGGGAGCTTCCCGGCTCGGTGCTGGTTTCCCCCGAGGACGTGGAGGTGGTGCTGGGGGCCAAGGAGGAGCGTCGGGGCTTCCTGGACCGGCTCATCGGGCGGTTTTCCCGCCGCTACACCGCCCTCCTCTCCGCCTACGAGAAGGCCCTGAGGCAGCGGAACGCCCTGCTTAAGGTTGGGGGGGAGGGCCTCGAGGCCTGGGACCGGGAGCTCGCCCGCTACGGGGAGGAGATCATGGCCTTGCGGCGTCGCTTTTTAAAGCGTTTTCTGCCCACTTTCCAGGAGGTGCACCGAAGCCTGGCTCCCCTCGAGGCGGGCCTTATCCTGGAGGAAACGGTGCGGGGGAACTTCCTGGAAGCGTTGGCCGAGCGGCGGGAGGAGGAGCGGGAGCGGGGGCAGACCCTGGTGGGCCCCCACCGGGACGACCTGGTCTTCCTCCTGGCGGGCCGCCCCGCCCACCGCTTCGCCAGCCGGGGGGAGGCCAAGGCCCTGGCCCTAGCCCTGCGGCTAGCGGAGCACCGCCTCCTTTGGGAGCACCACGGGGAAGCTCCCCTCCTCCTGGTGGACGAGTGGAGCGAGGAGCTGGACGAGGCGCGAAGGCAGGCGGTCTTGGCCTACGCCCAAGGGCTTCCCCAGGCGGTTTTGGCGGGGCTATGGGCCCCGGAAGGCATCCCCGTGTGCACCATGGAAGGAGGGGTGGTGCTATGCCCTGGCGGGTAAAGGACCTGGTGCCCGAGGCCCTAAAGAAAGCGGGGGGGAAGGAAAAGCTTTGGCGCGGGCTTGTGCTCGCCGCCTGGAAGGAGGTGGTGGGCAAAGAGCTCGCCCGGCTCACCGAGGCGGTGGGCCTGGAGGGAAACACCCTGTTGGTGCGGGTGGCCGACCCCCTCACCGCCCACCACCTCGCCTATAGCCGCCTCGCCCTCCTCCGCCGCTACCAGGAGCGCTTTCCCGGGGCGGTGGAGGAGATCCGCTTCCTGGTGGGGCCTCTGGAAACCCCGCCCCCGCCTCCCCCTAAGCCGCCGGAAAACCCCGAGGCGGCGCGCCAGGCCCTCAAGCTGGCCCAAGAAGCCCCGCCCGAGCTCCGGGAGCGGGTGGCCCGGGCCGCCTTGGCCCTCTTCGCCCGCCAGACGGGAAGCCCCTGCCCCATCTGCGGCGCCCCCAGCGAACACCACCCCTGCCCCACCTGCCGCCGCCTCCTGGAAAGCCCCGCCGTGCGGAAGGAGGCGGAAAGGCTACGAAGGGGGCAGACCGCCCGGCTGGAAGGGGAAGCGCTCCTTGTGGCGCGGCACCTGGCCCGGGAACGCCTCCTGGCCGAGATGCGGGAGCTTTACCCCGAGGCCCTGCGGGAAAGAAATCTTATCCCCTTGCTCCAAGACTTAGCCCAGCGCTACAAGGCCCTTTTCCCGGAAGAGCCCTTACCCGAAGGCGTACAAAGCCTCCTACGGCTAGAACCAGGTTAAGGTCAGGTGGGCCTCGAGGTGGCCTACCCCCAGGCCCCGGTGGTTCCGGATCTCGGGCCGGTCCCAAGGGGTTGGGCCGGGGTCCAGGCCCAAGGCCCGGAGGAGGGCCACCACCAACACCTCCCGGGCCTGGGTAGCCCCGTCCTCCACCTTGAGGGCCACGCCCAAGGGTCCCTTGGGGCTTTCCAAGAGGGCTAGGCCGTAATAGCCATCCGCTCCCCGTTTGGCTACCACCGGGAGCCGCTCCATGAGCCAGGTATCGATGCTCCCCGGCCCCGCCACCAGGTGGGGGTGGCGGCGCATGGCCTCCCGCACCCTTCTTAAAGGCTCCGCATACGCCTCGGGAGCCTCCTCCGGGGCCGCCAAAAGGTAAAAAGCCCGGGCCGCCCGGGCCAGGGGCAGGGCGAAGGTGGGCACGCTGCAGCCGTCGATGGCGTAAAGGGGCTCGGTCCCCGAAAGCTCCCTCAGGGTCCTGCGGTTCAGGAGTTGCACCGGGTGGTCGGGCAGGTGGTACCCCTCCACGGAAGCCCCCAAGGCCAAGGCGGCGGCCAGCATGCCGGCGTGCTTACCCGAGCAGTTGTGGTGGAGGGGGGTAGGGGAAAGCCCCGCCCGCTCCAGGGCCTGCTTCGCCTCCTTGGAAAAGGGGGGGTGAACCCCGCAGACCAAGTGCTCAGGCCCCAGGCCCAGCTTGGCCAAAAAGCGGGCGGCCACGGCCACGTGGGCCTCGGTGCCGTCGTGGCTGGCGGTGGCCAGGGCCACCTCCTCTTCCCCCAGACCAAAGCGCTCCACAGCCCCCGTTAGGTAAAGGGCCAGGGCCTGGAAGGGCTTGGCGGAGGAGCGCAGGTAAGCCACCAGGCCCGGCTCCCCGGCGTAGGCCAAAACCCCTTCCCGGCCAAAGACGGCCAGGGAAACCCGGTGTCGGTTTTCCACCAGCCCGCCGCGGTAGGCGTACACCCAAGCGTTCACGCCCCAAGTCTACGCCGGGCCTCCGCCAAAAGCGCCTCCCAGTCCACGCCCGCATAGGGGTTGGAAAGGCCCCTTAGCCGGGCTTCCGCCTTCCTCAGGTTCCTTAGGCCGCTTTGGCCCAAGGCCCTTTGGTGCAGGGCGGCGGCGAGGAGAATGAGGCCCTGAAGAAAGCGCCGCTCCTCCCCTTGGGCCCCAAGCCAGGCCCCTTCCAAGACCTCGTGCACCTCAAAGTAGCGCCCCTCCCGCCACAGGGCCAGGGCTTCCTCCAACACCCCCATCCCCTTAAGCCTAAGATGGGCTCATGCGCTTGGGAGCCTTTCTCCTCCCTTTCTTCCTCCTGGCGGAGGCCCTGCGCCTGGCCACCACCACCAGCGTCTACGATTCCGGGCTTTTAGACCAGCTTCTCCCCCCCTTTCAGAAGGCCACGGGGATACGAGGGGAGGTCTTGGCGGTGGGCACGGGCCAGGCCCTAACCTTGGCGGCCCGCGGGGATGTGGACGCCGTCTTGGTCCACGCCCCGGACCTCGAGGCCGAAGCCGTGCGGCAAGGCCATCTGGCCGAAGGGTTCTGCCTGGCGCAAAACCGCTACCTCCTGGTGGGGCCCCCAAAAGACCCCGCCCGGGTGCGGGAAACCCCAACCCTCCTGGAGGCCCTGCGGCGGATCGCCAAGACCCAAGCCCCCTTCGTTTCCCGGGGGGACCGCTCGGGCACCCACCTTAAGGAACTCGCCCTCTGGAAGGAAGCGGGCGTCACCCCGGCCCCGCCTTGGTACCTGGAGTCGGGGGCAGGCATGGGCCAGACCCTGGTCCTGGCGGCGGAAAAAGGGGCCTACACCCTTTCCGACCTCGCCACCTACCTCACCGTGGGGAAGAAACGGGGGCTTGTCCCCCTCTACGACCGGGACGACCCCTTGGTCCTCAACCAGTACAGCTACTACGTGGCCCCCAAATCCCCCCGGCTGGGGGAGGCAAGAAGGCTTAGGGCCTTCCTTGCTTCCCCCGGGGCCACCCAAATCGTGGCGGGGCTGAAGGTGGAGGGGCAAAGCCTCTTCCAACCCCTGAGGGGTCGGTGTATCCTCCCTGTGGGTGGAAGCCGCTGAGCTCAGGGAGATTGCGCTAAGAAGCCTGCTGGTGGCGGGGGCGGCCACCCTCTTGGCCGCTCTTCCCGCCGTACCCTTGGGGCTTTGGCTCGCCCTCCGGGGTGGGGGTGGAGCCTGGGGCAGGATGCTCCTCTATGCGGGCATGGCCCTCCCTTCCGTGGTGGTGGGGCTTTTCCTTTACCTCCTCCTTTCCCGCTCAGGGCCTTTGGGCTTCCTCGGGCTCCTCTATACCCCCTTGGCCATGGTTCTGGCAGAGGCCATTCTGGCCTTTCCCCTCATCGCCGCCTTCGTCCTTTCCGGGACCCGGGCACGGGTGGAGGAGGTGCGCCTATTGGTGCGGAGCCTGGGCGGTAAGGAAGCCCAGGTCCTCCCTACCCTCTTTTGGGAAAGCCGCCGCACCCTGGCCGCCGCCTTGGCCGCAGGCTTTGGCGGGGCCATCAGCGAGGTGGGGGCCGCCACCCTGGTGGGCGGGGACATCCGCCACCATACGCGGGTCCTCACCACGGCCATCGTGGTGGAAACCCGCAAGGGGGAGCTGGAGGCGGCCTTGGCCTTGGGAATGGTCCTTTTGGGCATCGCCCTTGTGGTCACCGGGCTTCTCGTTATCCTGGAGCGGGAATGAGGCCGGTGCTATGGGCCGAAGGGCTTGTCCACCGCCAGGGGGCGTTTTGCCTCGAGGTGGAGCGCCTCCAGGTCCACCCCGGGGAGATCCTGGCGGTCTTGGGGCCTTCGGGTAGCGGCAAGACCACCCTGCTCCGCCTTCTTTCGGGCCTCCTTCGGCCCGAGCGCGGGCGGGTGGAAGGGGGGCGTTCCGCCTACTTGCCCCAGACCCCACCCCTACTGCGGCGGAGCGTCCTGGAAAACGCCGCCTTTGGTCTCCGTCTCCGGGGCGTGGCCAAGCGGGAGGCTCGAGAGCGGGCACGAGCGCTTCTGGCGCGGGTGGGCTTGGCGGAAAAGGCGCATCAGCCCGCCCACCTCCTCTCGGGTGGGGAAGCGGTGCGCCTAGCCCTGGCCCGCACCCTTGTGGTGGAGCCCGAGGTCCTGCTCCTGGACGAACCCACCGCCAGCCTGGACCCCGCCAACGCCGCCCAAGTGGAAGCCCTCCTCCTGGAGGCAGCGGAGGGGCGAGGGGTGATCCTCGCCACCCATGACCTCTTCCAGGCCAAGCGGCTGGCGAAACGGGTGGTCTTCCTCTACCTGGGCCAGGTGGTGGAGGAAGGGGAGGCCAGCGCCTTCTTCCAAAGCCCTAAGGACCCTAGGACCCAGGCCTTTTTGCAGGGCCGCCTCCTCCCCTAAAGGCCCCGGAGCTGGCGGTAGGCCTCGTAGGCCGCCACCCCCACGGCCACCGCCAGGTTGAGGGAACGCACCGGCCCCGGCATGGGGATGTTCAGGGAGGGAAAGCGGGCCAGCACCCCCTCGGGTAGCCCCCGGGTTTCCGGGCCGAAAAGAAGGTAGTCCCCTTCCTGGAAGCGGGCCTGGTAGAAGCTTTCCTGCCCCCGGGCGCTAAAGGCCCACACCCGGGCCGAGGGGGGGAGGGTGGCGAGGAAGGCCTCCCAATCGCCATGGACCCGGAGGTCCACGTGGGGCCAGTAGTCCAGCCCCGCCCGCCTGAGCTTGGGGCTGGAAAGGAGAAAGCCGAAAGGGCGGATGAGGTGTAAGGGCCACCCCAAGGCAGCGGCGGTGCGGGCAACGTTCCCCACGTTTTGGGGGATTTCTGGCTGGTAAAGGACCAGGTGGACCATCACCGCCTCCGGTACCGGGTGGCCGCACCCCGGCCTAACCGCTCCGCCCGCCCCTCGCGGAGAAGCCGGTTCAATAAGGCCAAGGCGGCCTTAGGGCGCAGGCCCAGGTAGGCCTCCACCTCCCGCCTTGACCGAGGGGTTTCCAAAAGCGCCAGGGCCCGCTCCGCCAAGGGGTCCCGCCGGGCCAGGTGGTACCGCCCCCCTTCCCTGCGCAAAAGGCCCATGCGCTCCATGCGGGCAAGCACCTTCTTGCTCGCCTCCTCGGAAAGCTGCAGGGCCCGGGCAAGCTCCCCTAAGGTGGCCTCCCCCACCCGCCTCAGGTGGCCCACGGCGATGAGGTGGTCCAGGCTGAAGGCACCAAAGCGCTCCTGGGCCTCGGCCAGCTCCCGCACGAAGGCTTCGTCCAGCTCGGGGTTATAGAGGATGAGGATCAGGGCCTCCGGGTAAAGCCGGTACTCCGGGGGCTCCTTGCCGTGCTTGAGGAGGAGGCGGTACATCTTGTCCACCCCGCTGCCCGCCCGCTCCACGTACCCCAGGCGGTAGAGGGCCTCAGCCAGGCGGGGGTTGCGCCGCTTGGGGGGGTGGCGCAGGACGTTTTCCGGGGTGATGCCGGGGGGGAAGCCCCCAGGGTTGGAAACCTCCAAGCGGTCGGGGTGGTGGTGGACCTGAATGGCGTCCTTGCTCTGCCAATCCCGGTGGACCAGGGCGTTTAGAAGGGCTTCCCGGTAGACCTCCTGGTCGAAGTCCCAGACCTCTATGCGGAATAGGCCCACGGTGAGGTAGCGCACCCGGTTCCGGGCCTGGATCAGGTCCCTTAGGCGCTCCAAAAGGGCGGGGATGGGCCTGAGGAGGTCTTCCCGGAAGCTATACCCCTCCTCCTCCTCGTGGAAATAGTAGCTCACCTCCGCCTGGGGCAAAAAGCGCCTTAGGGCAAGGCCCGTGCCCGCCAAGAGAAGCCCCGCCACCGTGGGCTTAGGCTCCCCATCCACCCGCTCCAGAAGCCCCAGGGCGAACAGGAGTTCCAGATCCGGCAAGGCGGCCAAGGCGCTTCCCCGTTCCTCCAGGATGCGCCGTAGGCGCAAGACCTCTACCGGGTCCAGATCGGAAAGGCTGGCCGCAGGCAGGACCTGGGCGGTGAAGTCGGGCTCGGGCAGGGCCTGGCCCCTGCGGAGCTCGGTGAGGCGCTGCCCGTTCCAAAAGGGCACCCGCCCCGCCCCCACGGCAATGGCCGCCGGGCTTTGCGGCACGTGCAGGGCCAAAACCCTTCCCAAAGGCCCCTCCACCGCCTCCACGTAAGGCAAAAGAAGGCCCTGGGTGAGCTCAAAGAGGGCGTGGGTGACCTGAAGAGGATGGATGTCCGAGGCTCCCAAGACGCTCCCATCCCGGGTTACCCCCAGGAAGAGGGTGCCGCCCTTGTGGTTGGCCAGGCCCGCGGCGTAGCGGGCGAGCTCCTCCGGGGACAGGTCTGGGGGCAAGAACACCGTGCGCTCGTCCTGCCCCTGGGCTAGACGCTCGAGCAGCTCTTCCCAACTCACGGGCCCAGTTTAGCGGGAGGGGAACCGGGCGCAGACACACAGAGCTACATGGCGCAACATTTGTTATTGGCAACTGCGCGCTTTTTACTTGACATTATGCACATCTTTTCCCTTTTTATCGTTTCTTGTACTAAAAGTATTGGCTTATCGTACAACTTTAGCTTGACAATATGCATTCTGGGTGCTAGGCTTGCCCTCGAGGGGGTGGCCATGCAAAAGCACAGCAGCTTTTGGGGATTGGCGGTGATCGGGCTTTCAGGTTTGGCTTGGGCGGAAGGCGTAGACGGAGCGGCCACAGCGTGGGTGCTGGTGTCCACGGCCCTGGTCCTCCTCATGACCCCAGCTTTGGCCTTCTTCTACGGGGGGCTGGTGCGCTCCAAGAACGCCTTGAACACCATGATGATGAGCTTCGCCGCCTTGGGCTTCGTGGGGGTGGGCTGGGCCCTTTTGGGCTACAGCCTGGCCTTCGCCGAGGGAAGCCCATGGCTTGGGGGCTTGGGCCACGCCCTGCTGCGGGGCGTGGACCTGGCGGCCAAGGGGGAGATCCCCCACCTCCTCTTCATGGCCTTCCAGGGCACCTTCGCCATCATCACCGCCGCCCTTCTAACGGGGGGCTTGGTGGAGAGGATGCGCTTTCCCGCCCTCCTCCTCTTCCTCACCCTCTGGGGGCTTCTCGTTTACGCCCCCTTGGCCCACTGGGTCTGGGGCGGGGGGTTTTTGGGGGCCTTAGGGGCCCTGGACTTTGCCGGGGGCACCGTGGTCCACATCAACGCCGGGATCGCCGCCTTGGTGGGGGCCTTGGTCCTGGGGTCCCGCAAGGACTACGGGCGGCAGGCCATCCTGCCCCACAACGTGCCCTTTGTCCTCTTGGGGGCGGCGCTCCTTTGGTTTGGCTGGTTCGGCTTCAACGGGGGCAGCGCCCTGGCCTCGGGGGAGGTGGCGGCCTTGGCCTTTGTCAACACCCTCTTGGCCCCCGCGGCTACCTTGGCCGTCTGGATCCTTCTTGACCTCCTGCGCACGGGCAAGGCCACGGCGGTGGGCCTGGCCACGGCCATCGTGGTGGGGCTGGTGGCCATCACCCCGGCGGCGGGTTTCGTTTCGCCCCTTTCCGCCCTGGCCCTGGGGGCGGTTTCCGCCCTGCCCAGCTACTTCTTTCTCCTCTACCGGCCCAGAACCCGCCTGGACGACTCCCTGGACGTCTTTGGGGCCCACGGCCTGGCGGGCGTCACCGGGGCCCTCCTCACGGGGGTTCTGGCGGAAAAAGCCTGGAACGGGGTGGCGGACGGCCTCCTCTTCGGCAACCCGGCCCAGCTCGGCGTCCAGGCCCTGGCGGTCCTGGCCGCGGTGGGCTACTCCGCCTTGGGCACCTTCGTCCTCCTCAAGCTTGTGGCCTTCCTCACCCCCTTGCGGGCAAGCCCCAAGGAGGAGGGCCTGGGTCTGGACGTGACCCAGCACGGGGAAGAGGCCTACGCCAGCGGGGAAGGGGCCATTTTGGTCCTCTCCGAGGCCTCCCCGCCCGCCCTCAAACCCCTGGGAGGTAAGGCATGAAGCTCATCGTGGCCATCATCCGCCCGGAGAAGCTGGGAGAGGTTTTAGAAGCCCTCTTCCGGGCCGAGGTGCGGGGGCTTTCCCTAAGCCGGGTCCAGGGCCACGGCGGGGAAACGGAAAAGGTGGAAACCTACCGGGGCACCACGGTGAAGATGGAGCTCCACGAGAAGGTGCGCCTGGAGATCGGGGTTTCGGAACCCTTCGTCAAGCCCACGGTGGAGGCCATCCTCAAGGCCGCCCGCACCGGGGAGGTGGGGGACGGCAAGGTCTTCGTGATCCCCGTGGAGAAGGTCTACCGCATCCGCACCGGGGAAGAGGACGAGGCGGCGGTCACCCCGGTACAATGAGGGTGTGACGGCGCGGCAGCGGGCCATCCTTCACCTCTTGGTGGAGGAATACATCAAGACCCAAACCCCGGTGCCCTCGGCCAGGCTGGCTGAGGGGCTGGGGCTTTCCCCCGCCCTGGCCCGCTACGAGCTCATCGCCCTCGAGGAGATGGGCTACCTCACCAAGCCCCACGCCTCCGCCGGCCGCGTGCCCACCCGGCAAGGCTTCCGCCAGTACTCCCTCTCCCTCCTCCCCCCAAAACCCCTGCCCGAAAGCGTCCGGGAGCGCCTGGAGCGGGCCCTTTCCGGGGCCAAGGAACCTGAGGCCTTCTTGGTGAAGGTGGCGGTGGGGCTTTCCGGCTACCCCGCCCTCCTCCGCCTAAGGCCCCGCAAGACCCCCAAGGTGCTCCAGGTCCACCTCTCCTCCTTGGCCGAGGGCACCTTGGCCGTCTTCGTCCTGGAAGGGGGGCGGGTGAAGGAGGCGCGGCTTCCCTTGGCCCTTCCTCCCGAGCGGCTTCGGCAGGCGGAGGCGGTCTTGGCGGGGCCCCTTTCCGAGCTCCCCCCGCCGCCTCGAGGCTTGGAGGACCTCTTCTCCCACCTGACCCGGGCCCTTTCCGCCGGGCTTTCCCTCTCCTACCGGGAAGGGCTCGCCGAGGCCCTCAAAGAGCCCGAGGCCAAGGACCCAGGCTTTTTGGAGCGCCTGGTGAAGCTTTACGAGGCGGGAAGCGAGGAGGTCCTCACCCCCCCGGGCCGGGTGGACGTGCGGGTGGGGGAGGTGGAGGGGCTGGCCCAGGTGCAGGCAGGCTTCCAAAAGGGGGAGTGGCTGGGGGAGCTCACCCTCATCGGCCCCATGCGCATGCGCTACCCCGAGGCCCTCTCCGTGGCCTCGGGCCTCTCCCAGGTCTATACTGGGGGCCATGCGGGTTGAGGTGAGGCTCTTCGCCCTGTACCGGGAACGGGCGGGAACGGACCGCCTTCCCTTGGACCTGCCGGAGGGGGCCCGGGTCCGGGAGGCGAAGGAGGCCGTAGAAAGGCTTTTCCCAGGTCTTTCCCTCTCCGGGGGCATGGCGGCGGTGAACCAGGCGCTGGCGGGGGCGGAAACCCCCTTGCAGGAAGGGGACGAGGTGGCCTTTTTGCCCCCCGTGTCCGGGGGCCAGGACTCCTTCGGCCTCACCCAGGACCCCTTGGACCTAAAGGCTCTGGTGGACTGGGCCAAGGCCCCCGAGTACGGGGCGGTGGTGAGCTTTCTGGGCACCACCCGGAGCCCCAACCGCGGGGAGGAGGTGGCCTACCTGGAGTACGAGGCCTACCCGGGAATGGCGGAAAAGGTCATGGCCCAGGTGATCGCCGAGATGCGGGAACGCTGGCCCCTAGGCCGGGTGGCCCTCTGGCACCGCCTGGGCCGGGTGGACCCCGGGGAAGCCTCCATCGCCATCGTGGTTTCGGCCCGGCACCGCAAGGAGGCCTTCGCCGCCTGCCAGTACGCCATCGACCGGGTGAAGGAAATCCTCCCCGTCTGGAAAAAGGAGTACCGCAAGGACGGGAGCTTCTGGGTGGAGGGCTTCGCCCCAGAGGAGCACCGCCTTTGACCTCCTTCACCCTCCTGGCGGGCTTCCTCCTCCTGGTCCTTTTCGCCCTTCCCCTCCTCTTGGGCTTTTCGGCGGGAAGGGCCTTCCGGGAAGGAAGGGGCCGGGTGGCTTTGGGGCTTCTCCTCTTTGGGGGTTTTGTGGGCCTTCTGGCCAGGCCCAGGCCTTTGGGGCTTCTTCTTCTCCTTGTAGGGCTTTTGCTCGGCTATGGCCGCCTCCGCTAGCTATAATGGGGGGATGACCGAGCGGGCCTTGCGCCCCCTCACCGAGGAAGAGTACCTGGCCCTGGAGGAGGAAAGCCCCGTCCGGCATGAACTCCTGGGTGGCTACCCTTACGCCATGGCCGGGGCCAGCTTGGATCACAACCTCATCGTCACCAACCTGGTAGCCCTTCTGAAGCCCCTGGCCCGGGCTAAGGGCTGCAGGGTTTATAGCGAAACCGCCAGGCTCAAGCTCTCCGAAGACACCTTCTACTACCCGGACATCATGGTGGTGTGCGGTCCCAAAGCCCATCCCCTCTACGAAACCGCCCCCTGCCTGGTGGTGGAGGTGCTCTCCCGGGGCACAGAAGCGCAAGATAAAAGGGAAAAGCGCTCCCGCTACCTTAGCCTGCCAAGCCTCCAGGGCTACCTGATCCTGGAAAGCGAAGGGCAAGGAGGCCTCCTCTACCGGAGGACCCCGGAAGGTTTCCGGGAAGAGGCCCTGGGAGAGGTCCTGGCGCTCCCTTGCCTCGAGGGGACCCTAGAGCTCGCCGCCATCTACGAGGGACTTTCATGAAGCCCATCCTGGAGCTACCCCCAGAGGAACTTCCCGGCGAGGGCTACCGAAAGGCTCAAATCGCCCACTGGCTCTACGCCCGGGGCGTGCGGGACTTCGCCGAGATGACGGACCTGCCCAAGGCCCTGCGGGAAGCCCTGGCCAGGGAGTGGCGCATTGCGGAGTTCGCCCTGGTGGAGGCCTACCCGAGCCGCGACGGAAGCGTGAAGTACCTCTTCACGCTCCTGGACGGAAAGAAGACCGAAGCGGTCTACATGCCCTACCCAAACCGCAAGACCGTCTGCCTCTCCAGCATGGTGGGCTGCCCCGCCGGGTGCACCTTCTGCGCCACCGGGGCCTTGGGCTTCGGCCGCAACCTCACCGCAGCGGAGATCCTGGACCAGCTCCTGGCCATCGCCCACCACCAGGGCATCTCTCCCCGGGAGATCCGCAACGTGGTCCTCATGGGCATGGGGGAACCCCTTCTGAACCTCAGCAATGTCCTCAAGGCGGTACGGGTCATGCTCCACCCCAAGGGCCTGGCCATGAGCCCAAGGCGCATCACCCTCTCCACCGTGGGCATCCCCAAGGGGATTTACCGCCTGGCGGAGGAGGATTTGGGGGTGCGGCTCGCCCTCTCCCTCCACGCCCCCGACGACGAAACCCGGAAAAAGATCATCCCCACGGCCCACCGTTACCCCATGGCCGAGATCCTCGAGGCGGTGCGCCACTACTACGCCCAGACCAAGCGCCGGGTGACCTTTGAGTACACCCTCCTGAAGGGCATCAACGACCACCCCTGGCAGGCCAGGCTCCTCGCCAAGCTCCTGAAAGGGATCAGCGCCCACGTGAACCTCATCCCCTTCAACCCCTGGGAAGGGTCCCCGGTGGAGGGAACGCCCAAGGGGGGGATCTTGGCCTTCGCCGAGGAGCTGAAGCGGCTTGGGGTGCCCACCTCCATCCGCTTTAGCCGGGGGCAGGACGTGGGAGCGGCCTGCGGGCAGCTGGCCCTCAAGGCCCCCCAGGCCCTCTCCTTCACACCCCTTCTAGAAGACGCCGGGCGATGACCAGCTTGAGGATCTCGCTGGTCCCCTCGCCGATGCGGGTGAGGCGGGCGTCCCGCCAGTAGCGCTCCACGGGGTAGTCCTTGATGTAGCCGTACCCCCCCAGGACCTGGATGGCCTCGTCGCAGGCCCTCACCGCCACCTCGCTGGCGAAGAGCTTGGCCTGGGCGGCCTCGAGGGTAAAAGGCCGCCCGGCGTCCTTTAGGGCCGCCGCCTTCAGGTAAAGAAGCCTTGCCGCCTCTAGCTCCGTGGCCGCCTCCGCCAGCTTAAAGGAAACCCCCTGGTACTCGGCGATGGGCCGGCCAAAGGCTTCCCGCTCCTTGGCGTAGCGCAGGGCGTAGTCCAAGGCCGCCCGCCCCAGGCCCACCGCCATGGCGGCGATGCCGATCCGCCCCCCGTCCAACACCTGGAGCACGTGGTAAAAGCCCTTACCCCGCTCTCCCAAAAGCCCCTCCTCGGGCACGAAAAGGTCCTCCAAAAGGAGTTGCGCCGTGTCCGAGGCGTTTAGGCCCAGCTTCTCCTCCTTGCGCCCCACCTTTAGGCCCTTCTCCGGGCGGAAAAAGGCGAAGGCGGAGATGCCCAGGTGCTTCTTCTCTGGACTTGGGGCAGGGTCGGTGCGGGCCATGACCACGTAGACCCCGGCCACGCTCCCCTGGGTGATGAACTGCTTGGTGCCGTTTAGGACAAAGCCCCCCTCCACCTTCTCCGCCCGCGTCTTGAGCGCCGCCGCATCCGAGCCCGAGCCGGGCTCGGTGAGCCCCCAGGCCCCCAGGAGTTCCCCCGAGGCCAGCTTGGGCAGGAAGGTGGCTTTTTGCACCTCGTTTCCCGCCAGGAGGATGTGCCCCGTGGCCAAGGAGTTGTGGCTCGCCACGGTGAGGGCCAAGGAGCCATCGTAGTAGGCGATCTCCTCCACCATGCGGGCGAAAAGCCGGGTGGAAAGCCCCGCCCCCCCATAGGCCTCGGGCACCACCGCCCCAAAGACGCCAAAGGCCGCCAGCTGGCGCACCAGGTCCCAGGGGAAGGCCCCGGTGCGGTCCCTTTCCGCTGCTCCCGGGGCCACCTCCGCCTTCAAGAACTCCCGGAACGGCCCCAGGACCTGCCGCTCCTCCTTCGTCTCCTCAAACCAAAGCTCCATGGTGGGCCAAGTATATCACTTTCTTACCGGTTCGCAAAAAGACGTCAGGCCACGAAGGGGTGCTAGAGTTTTCCTCGTGCTCCTCCTCCTTGGCCCCACGGACGTGGGCAAGACCACCCTGGCCCTTAGGCTCCTGGAAAGGCTGGAAGAGGCCTACCTCCTGGACCTGGACCCGGGCCAAGGGGCCCTTCCCGGCACCTTCACCCTCTTCCGCTACCAGGAAGGCACCCTCACCCCGGTGCGCCGCTACCTCCTGGGGGCCACCTCCCCGGCCGGGGTCACCGCCCGGGCGGTGGTGGGGGCCTTGCGCCTGGCCCGCCTCATCCCCCGGGGAAGCCCGGCGGTGGCGGACACGGACGGCCTCTTGGACCCCGAGTTCCGCCTCCTGCAGGCGGAGGCCCTGAGCCCAGCGGAGATCCTCATCCTGGGTTCGGAAGCGCTCCACCGGGCCTTCGCCTGGCGCAAGGACCTGAAGGTGCGCCTCGTTCCCCCCTTGCCCGAAGCCCGCCGGAAAAGCCCGAAGGCCAGGCGGCAGAACCGCCTGGAGCGGCTTCTTTCCCACTTCCGCGAGGCGCAACCCCGGGTCTTGTCCCTGCCCGCCCCCCCGGAGCCAGAAAAGCTTTACGGCCTCATGGACGCCGAGGGCTTTTTCTTGGGTTACGGGCGGCTTTTGGCCTCTGCCCAAGGCGAGGGCCTCTTCCTCACCCCCGTCCAGGGCGAGGTGGCCCAGGTGGTGCCCACCCGCTTAAGCCTTTCCCTTAGCGCGCTACCAGGTTGAGGATCTTCCCCGGCACGTAGATTTCCTTCACCACCTCCTTGCCCTCCAGGTGGGCCTGGACGTTGGGCACCTTCTTGGCCTCCGCCAAGGCCACCTCCAAGGGCGCGTCCTTGGGAATCCGGATGGTACCCCGCACCCTGCCGTTCACCTGCACCGCCACCTCCACCACGTCCTTCTCCAGGGCGCTTTCGTCCAGCTCGGGCCAGCCCGCCTCGAAGAGGCTATCGGGCCAGAACTGGTGCCAAAGCTCCTCGGCGATATGGGGGGCGAAGGGGAAAAGCATCTGCAGGTAGTAGCGGAGGGCGGTGCGGTACACCGGGGTCACGGGCCGCTTGCGGCGGTACTCGTAAAGGGCGTTCAGGAGCTCCATGAGGGCGGCGATGGCGGTGTTGAAGCGGAGGGCCTCGAGGTCCTGCGTCACCTTCTTTAGGGTTTCATGGAGCTTCCCGTAAAGCGCCCGGTCCTCCCCCTCCAGGTCCTCCTTCCGGAACTGCCCCGTGGTGGCCAAAAGGGCCTCCTTGTCCTCCATCACCCGCCGCCACACCCGGTTCAGGAAGCGCCAGGCCCCTTGTACCCCCTCCTCCGTCCAGACCATCTCGTTCTCGGGCGGGGCGGCGAAGAGGATGGTGATGCGGGCGATGTCCGCCCCCTCCTCCCTCACGAAAGGCCCCACCATGACCCCATTGCCCTTGGACTTGCTCATCACTGCAGGCTTCCATAGGTGAAGGGTGCCGTCCTGGTGGGGCCTCAGCTCGGCCCCCATCTTCTTCACATCCTCCAGGGAGAGCTCGCTTTCGGCCATTTCCAGCTGGATGCGGGTGGGCTCGGGGAGGCGCACCCGATCCCCTATCACCTCCACCGGGCCGAAGTCCGTCCAGGCCATGACCATGCCCTGGGTGAACAGGCCCTTAAAGGGCTCCTCCACCCCCACCATGCCAAGGTCGTGGAGAAACTTGGTGAAGAAGCGGCTGTAGAGAAGGTGCAGCACGGCGTGCTCTACCCCGCCGATGTACTGGTCCACCGGCATCCAGAAGTCCGCCTTCTCCCGGGTGAAGGGAAGACGCTCGTTTTTGGGGTCGGTGTAGCGCAGGTAGTACCAGGAGCTGTCAAAGAAGGTGTCCATGGTGTCGGTGTCCCGCTTGGCGGGGCCGCCGCACCGGGGGCAGGTGGTCTCGTAGAACTCGGGGTGGGCCTCCAGAGGGCTTTTCCCCTTGGGGCGGATGTCCTCCACGTCCTTGAGGTCGGGAAGGAGGACGGGAAGCTCCTCCTCGGGCACGGGCACCACGCCGCAGGCGGGGCAGTGGACCATGGGGATGGGGGTGCCCCAGTAGCGCTGGCGGCTGATGAGCCAGTCCCGTAGGCGGTAGGTGATGCGGGCCTTGCCCAGGCCCCTTTCCTCCAGCCAGGCGATGACCTTCCGCTTGCCCTCCTCGCTCTCCGTGCCGTCAAAGGGGCCGGAGTTCACCATAAATCCCGGCTCCTCGTAGGCCCTTTCCAAGGGCTCGGGAAGGGGCTCGCCGGGGCGTTCGATCACCTTCTTGATGGGAAGGCCGTACTTCTTGGCAAACTCAAAGTCCCGTTGGTCGTGGGCGGGCACGGCCATGATGGCCCCGGTGCCGTAGCCGTAGAGCACGTAGTCGGCGGTCCAGATGGGGATCCTTTCCCCGGTGGCGGGGTTTAGGGCGTAGGCCCCCAGGAAAACCCCCGTCTTCTCCCGCCCCTCCGCCTGGCGCTCGATCTCCGTCTTGCGCTTGGCCGCCTCCACGTAGGCCAAGACCTCCTCCCGGCGCTCAGGGGCGGCGAGCTCCAGGGTCAAGGGGTGTTCGGGGGCCAGGACCATGAAGGTGGCCCCGAAGAGGGTGTCGGGACGGGTGGTGAAGACGGTGATCCTTTCCGGGCGGCCCTCCACGGGGAAGTGGATCTCCGCCCCCTCGGAGCGGCCGATCCAGGCCCGCTGCATGGCCTTCACCTTCTCGGGCCAGTTCAGGCCCTCGAGGTCCTCCAGAAGCCGGTCCGCATAAGCGGTGATGCGCAGGTACCACTGCTCCAGCTCCCGCTTCTCCACCAGGGTGTCCTCGTGCCGCCAGCAGCGGCCTTCCACCACCTGCTCGTTGGCGAGGACCGTCTGGCACTTGGGGCACCAGTTCACCAGGCCCTTGGCCCGGTAGGCCAGCCCCTTCTCCCACATCTTGATGAAGATCCACTGGTTCCAGCGGTAGTAGTCGGGCTCGCAGGTGGTGACCTCCCGGTCCCAGTCGTAGAGGATGCCCATGAGCTCGAGGCTCTCCTTGGCCTGGCGGATGTTCTGGTAGGTCCACTCCTTGGGATGAACCCCGAACTTCAAGGCGGCGTTTTCCGCCGGCAGGCCGAAGGCGTCCCAGCCCATGGGGTGGAGGACCTCGTAGCCCTGCACCTTGCGGAAGCGGGCCAAAACGTCCCCCATGGTGTAGTTCTTCAGGTGGCCCATGTGCAGGTCCCCGGAGGGGTAGGGGAACATGACCAGGACGTACTGCTTGCCCCGCTTCCCCGGCACCTCCTTGGCCTTCATGAAGCCCTTCTCTTTCCAAAAGCGTTGCCACTTGGGCTCTATGGCGTGGGGGTTGTACCTCTCCATGTTCGCCTCCTCAAAAAAAACCCTTCCCCGGAAGGGAAGGGACGGCCAGGCCCCTTCCCACCTCAGGGGGCTAGCCTGGCCCAACGCATGCCCCTATCTTACCCCTTTTTGCCATCTGGGGAAAAGGCGCTAGTCTTCCAGGACCCGGGCCACCAAGGCCCCAAGGAGGAGGGAAAGGAGGAGCAGGTATAGCCCAAAGAGGGCCAGGACAAACCCCGCTAGAGGCCCATAGAGGAGCTCGTACTGGGAGCGGGGAAGGAGCCTGGGAAGCCCAAGCCGCACCCCCTCAAAGAGGAGAGCCGCCACGCCGGCCCCCGCGCTAAGGGGAAGAAGGTCCTTGGGCCCCCTTACGCCGCGGAAAAAGGCGTAGGTGAGGAGGAAAAGCAAAAAGGTGGCGCTCAAAGGCAAAAACGCCTCCAAGGGGCCTAGGAAAGCCTGAACGCCCTCTGGGAGAAAGCGCAGGAGAAACCCCAAGGCCAGGCCCAAAAGGGCCAGGAGGAGAAGGGCAAGGCCCAAAAGGAAGGGCATGACCAAACCCAAAAGGCGGTGGCGGACCCCCGCAGGCCGCCCGAAGATGAGGCCCAAAACGTAGCTCAAGGCGGCGAAGAAGTTGCTCCCCGACCAAAGGAGCAAAAGGGCGCTTCCCAGGGTGAGGGGGAAGGCGCTTCGGGTGAGGAAGCGGAGAAGGTCTTGGGCAAGCTCCGGCCGGGCGGGGAAGAGGGCTAAAGTCAGCCCTTCTAAGGCCTCCAAAACCCGGGCTTGCAAGGAGGCGTTCCCAGAAAGGAGAAGCCCGAAGCCGCCCGCCAGGAGAAAGAGAAGGGGCGTGAGGGAAAGGAGGGCATAGTAGGCCAGACTCGCGGCGAAGAAAGGAACGTGAGCCTCCCCGTAAAGCCGGAGAAGGCGCTTAAGCAAAACCCCTCACCCCCGCTCCTGCCCCTCCCCCAGGGCCACCCACTTCAAGGTGGTGAGCTCCATGGGCCCCATGGGCCCGTAGGCGTGGAGCTTGGAGGTGCTGATGCCGATCTCCGCTCCCAGGCCCAGCTCAAAGCCATCGTTAAAGCGGGTGGAGGCGTTCCATAGGACCAAGGAGGCGTCCACCTCCTCCAAAAAGCGCCAGGCGGCCTTGGGGTCCTCGGTGCAGATGGCCTCCGTGTGCCGGGAACCGTGGCGGGCGATGTGGTCCAGGGCTTCCTCCAGCCCGGAAACCACCTTGACCCGGAGGATGAGGTCCAGGTACTCCTGGTCCCACTCCTCCCCCCTCGCCGGCACCGCCTCCTGGAGGAAGCGGAGCGCCTTGGGACAAGCGCGAAGCTCCACCCCCTTTTCCCGCATGGCCTCCTCCAAGCGGGGTAGGAAGGCCTCCGCCACCCCCTCGTGAACTAAAACGGCCTCCAAGGCGTTGCACACCGCCGGGCGCTGGGTCTTGCCGTTTATGGCGAGCCTGAGGGCCATAGCGAGGTCCGCCCCCTGGTCCACGTAGAGGTGGTTCACTCCCTTGGCGTGGGCTAGGACGGGCACCCGGGCCTCCTTCTGCACCAGGCGGATGAGCTCTTCCCCTCCCCGGGGAATGAGGAGGTCCAAAAGCTCCAGGCGGCACATCTCCAAGATGGCTTCCCGGTCCGTGGTGGGCACCAGGGAAACCGCCTCCTCGGGAAGCCCGGCCCCCTTCAGGGCCTCGTGCCAAAGGCCCACCAAGGCCTGGTTGGAGCGGAAGGCCTCCTTGCCGCCCCTTAGGAGCATGGCGTTTCCTGCCTTGAGCGCCACGGCCACCGCCTCCACCGTGGCCCCCGGGCGCGCCTCGTAGATGAAGCCGATGAGGCCCAAGGGTACCCGCATCCGGCCCACCCTAAGGCCGTTGGGCCGCTTGTTCAGGCCCTCGATCCGGCCCAGGGGGTCAGGGAGGGCGGCGATCTGCCGCAGGCCCTCGGTAAGGGTCTTCAGGTCCTTCTCCTTCAGGGCAAGCCGGTCCAGCTTGGCCTTGGGGAGCCCAGCCCTTTCCGCCTCTTCCAGGTCTATTTGGTTGGCCCGTAGCACCTCCGGCCAGCGCTCGGACAAAAGCGCCGCCATGCGCAAAAGGGCCTCGTCCCGCCTCCCCTTGGCGAGGAGGGGTAGCTTGGCCTTTGCCCTTTCCGCCAGCTCCCTCAAACCCAACGCCGTCATGCCTCCTCCTTCAGGGCCAGGTGGTCCCGGTGGACCACCTCCTCGGTGTAGCGGTAGCCTAGGATGGCCTCTATCTCTGCGCTCTTTCGCCCCTTGATGCGGGCGATCTCCTCGGCGGCGTAGTTGGCAAGCCCCACCCCCACCTCTTCCCCTCCTTCGGCCAGGAGCCGCACCGCCTCACCCCGGCCAAACCGCCCCCGCACCTCCTTGACCCCGGCCGGCAAAAGGCTCGCCCCCCGTTCCCGTAAGGCCCGTACCGCCCCTTGGTCCAAAACCAGCTCCCCCTTGGGGCGCAGAAGGCCATAAAGCCAGGCCCTTTGCCCCCGGTAGCGCCGCCGAGCGTGGAAGTAGGTGCCAAGCGCTTTCCCCCCCAAGGCCTCCACCACGACCCCGGGCCGCTTCCCGGGTAGAAGCAGGGTGGGGATGCCCACCTGCCCCGCAAGCCGGGCGGCGAGGAGCTTGGAGCGCATGCCTCCGCTTCCCAAGGGGTTTCCCTCCCCGGCGTGCCGCAGGACGGAAGCGGGGTCGTCCACCTCGAGGATGGGCTTGGCCCCCGGGTTTTTCTTCGGGTCTTCCTCGTAGAGGGCATCCACATCGGAAAGGAGGACGAGAAGCCCCGCCCCCACCAAGGCCGCCACCCGGGCGGAAAGCTGGTCGTTGTCGCCAAAGCGGATCTCTTGGAAGGCCACGGTGTCGTTTTCGTTGATGATGGGGATGGCCCCCAAGCCCAAAAGGGCCTCGAGGGTGGCCTTGGCGTTCAGGTAGCGTTCCCGAGAGGCCAGGTCTTCCGCCGTGAGGAGGACCTGGGCCACGGGCACCCCCCCAAAGGCCTCCCGCCAGGCAGCCATAAGGAGGGGTTGGCCAAGGGCGGCGAGGGCCTGCTTCAGGGGCATGTCCTGGGGGCGGGGAAGCCCTGTGGCCGCCATGCCCGCCGCCACCGCCCCGGAGGAAACCAAGACCACCTCCCGCCCCGCCGCCCTCAGGGCTAGGACCTGGCGGGCGATCTCGGCCATGGTGCCCGGGTCCAACCCCTCAGGCCCAGCCAGGACCGCGCTCCCCACCTTCACCACCAGCCTCTTTGCGGAAAGCCCAGGCCGCATTAAGGACCAGGATAGCACCCCCTTATCCCCTGTCTCGCCGTGTTTCAGGAATCTTTGCTCTAATTCTTGCTTGCCAGAAAGCGGCCATACCGATAGACCACCCGCCCCTCTCGCTTAAGCCGGACCAAGAAGCCAAAAAGGGTGGCCTTGCGCAAACTCGGGTAAACCGCCTTCAAAGCAACGTATAACTCATCCAAGGAACGGGGCTCCTGGAGCCAGGCGAGAAGATAAGCTTCCAAACGTTCCTTACGCACCAGGTCTATTATGGTATTTTCTGACCCCTGAAGCGGGTAACCCCACCTTTTGATCCCAGCAACCTTCCCTCTCACCTAAGTGCGATAGAACCCCTCACTAGGAAGGCTTGGCGTATGCCCTGTAGGGACAGGGAGTTTGCGCCCCAAGTCGATGCCATACAGACCTTTCCAAAGCACCTTGTACAAGGGCTTAACGCCCTTCTTCGCCCTTTGCCCTGTGAAGTCGGTCCCAGGGGTACTTGACAAAGTCAAAAGGGGGTTGATAGGATAACTGTTGCTGCGCGGGCGGAAGCCCAAGCAGGGGGATCTTGAAAAGGGGAGAACAGAGGCCAAAGCAAATACGCACCCAACGCCCTAGTGGCGTTTTTTTTGTGGAGAGTTTGATCCTGGCTCAGGGTGAACGCTGGCGGCGTGCCTAAGACATGCAAGTCGGGCGGGCCACGGGGTTTACTTCGTGGTCAGCGGCGGACGGGTGAGTAACGCGTGG